>NZ_JBPPZG010000089.1:0-15183 GCF_051918545.1 Pseudogracilibacillus amylolyticus (SeqCode)
TAAAGAATAACAGGGAGGCAGATGTTTTTCATTTATTTAGCACCATTACCATATTTACCTATCAATATCAACCATTGGTTTTGGTGTTGACCCTATATTTTTCATCTTTTTATACAAAAACTTTTTTACTTAACTCAGTACGGGATTTGTGTAAAAACTTTAGGTTTAGTTAGGTAATTTATACGAATCGCAAATTCTAATTAGATAAAGAGCCTAAGTTCTTGTACCAAGATTCTTTATTTCGGGTTTTATTAATCTTCCTCTGAATTCTGCTTAATACCAATACCATAATGATCTAAACCCATCGTTAATAAAAGGTTTACAAGCACATTGATTTTCATAGATTTATCTTTGCTTAATTGCTTAATTGTCTTATATAGATTTTCTGTTAAAAAGAACGTCTTTTTTTCTGAAAGTGAATCTTGATGTATTTCTAAGTAATCCCTAAATAGAGTTAAATACTTATCCCTATTTTCATCGCCGTAATCTCTACGATTTTCCTTTACTTTAATGTAAGGTTTATCTTCTTTTAACCGCTTAATCGTTTTAGTAATATCTCTTGTTAGTGATTTTTCTTTGACAATACCTCTATACACCCACTCAAAACTTTTTTCATCGTATTCAACAGCTGCATTAGTTAATTTTAATTTTAATTGTGTTGGACTCATTCCTAGTTGTTCTGCTAATTCTTCCAATTTTTTACCTTCGTTCAGTCTTTCAATAACCTCTTCAATTAACATTGACATACCTCCTCAAAGTTTTAAATATTATAACTTTGAAAAGGTCATATTCTAATAATTATTGTTGATTTATTTGAATAAATGCACTTTATATTCCTATCGATTTCCCATTAAATACTTTTATTATGACGGTCAAATTCTTTTCAAGTTTGGAATGAATTCTTGTCCTATTCCGATAATAATCCATTCCTAATCTACATTCGATCGTAATTGGAATAAATTTCAATCCAATTTATGTTTGATTCTCAGTAACCTATAGTTTTTCTTGTGTTTCTAATTACAGTTTCATAACCTTAATTGGGTATACCATAACATACCCAATTGAGGTTATGAACAAACTCATAGCCCTTACATCGAACAATCCCTGATATTATCGCTTTTTTGCAATATAAATCCGCACGAAATACACAACAATAATACTCTAAGAAAATCTAAAATGACTTAATATCAATGATTTTTTTGGACCAATTTTGACAATAGTCTTACGATAGTAAAACAGATTTAAAACCACTCAATATATTTATAACTTTTAGAGTGTGCTTGTTCTCTTTGAAACAAAAAGAATTATTTTAGACAAAACTATGAGAGCTACAGCACATACTGGAACAGTTACTGGCAATAGAAATAGCGTATAAATTGACGCCCGCCTTATATTTCGACAAATTTTATACGAATTATAGAGAGTCAAGGACCAAAAATGAATGTTCCCCAAAAATGGAAGAGTGGCGGAAAAAATAAAATGACAACGGTTAAATTACCTAACAGGCCAAGTTTCCCAACTATTTTAGTAATTGAATCAACTTCATTAAACCTTAATAAAACCCAACCCATACACGCGACAATTAAACCTATAACACTAATTAAATAAAAAGTAATAAATGGTGAACTTAGTAAGGAAACGCCGATAAAATCACTTGATACCGCAAGTAATAAGAGTATAAATCCTAACCAACTACACAATCTCACAAATATCTTTTCCAAAAAACTCACCCCATTAAGCAAAAGTCAATCTTTTTGTTTTTTCGCTTGTTTGAATTAAACAAATTTTTTTCTATTGTAGCATACGTCAAATAAAAAATCTTTCCGGTTAATAACTAGAAAGCTATTTCAAATGTTTAGGACACTATGTCCTAAACATCCTCGTTACTAGGACTAGTTACTATCATCCGTAACGTTTACCTAAGTCTATTTTTATAGGATAAAGAGAGCTTGTTTGATATAGAAAAATTAAATAGGAAACGATTAATAGTATCCAACATTCGAAACAAAAAGAGATGACCACTGTCCTTTGACAGCAGCCATCTCCTATTCTGTTTCTTATATACTATGCATACCAATCATTCCCCCGTCTGGAAAGATTAATCGATTACTTTCATCAAACTTTAACTCCTCTTTTGCAGAGAAAAAATAGAAGGAATCACCACTTCCCATCTTCTCTACTTCCTCTTTGTACCGGATTCGAAAAATAGCTTGTACCTCCTCTAAAGACTCTGCATCAATTACTGTAAATAATTCATCCTTTTCCTTCGTACTTTTTACGACGTAGTAAGATTCCATGTTCTACTCCTCCATTTCATTCATTTTTATAAAATAAAAAACATCGATAAGAGTGCTAACGATCGTAATCGCCGCACATCTTACCGATGATTTTTAACCAATTCTATGGACCCAAAAGGCCTTTAATTTTGTTATTGATTAAGTAAAAGTAAATAAAAATATCATTACATTATTATTCTAACTTGTAACATTCTGTATTTTAAGCCTTCTTGTAACTATCTTCAAAATATATTTTTTTAAAACATCTTTGAATTTGAATGATATGAAAGTATAAGATTAATTGAAAGAAGGAAAATGCTAGTGTAACTAAATAACGCTTCACTTAACAATAACGCAGTGGGAGTAAAAATAGGCTAAACAAACTGTATATCCCACTCCATTCCACTAAATATCAAGCATTGTTCTTATTCATGCCTTTAAATTGGACATTTATGACCATGAACTGCCCAGTTAAGGAAATGGAGTATACATTTGATATTTATTGATTCATAATAGATTGTAAATAGCTTAGTATGTAATAATGAAATCATACGAATCCAAAGCAAGGTGAAGTTAATGGACTTCTTTAAACTTATTTTTTACATCAATGCGATGGCAATCAGTCTGAATGTAGCAGCAACCTATTTAGTTATTGTAAATCTGATTTTAAATCAACCAATACACCCTTTTTTAATTTTAGGTTTAATTGTTGGTTATGGAGTGATGATTAAGTACAACTTCGTGTTTCATGAACTGTGGGATAAATGGTTTAATCATAAGAAGTAAGAGTGGAATAGTATCCAACAATACTCTTTTTCTTAGTATGATTTATTGAAAAGTGAAAGTGGTGTTCAGAAGTGGACTATTTCATGCTTTTGCGAAATGAAAATGTATCAGATTTAGACGAATATTTAAAAACACATGACGTGAATGAGGAAATAAATGAACAAACCCTTTTATATTGGGCGGTTCATGAAAATAATTTCACCTTTACCAATAGGTTTATTCATCATGGTGTCGATGTCAATAAGAAAGATAAACTAGGTAGAACTGCACTTCACATTGCCTGCTATTTTGGTTTTTATGATATTGCGGAACTTCTATTACAACATGGTGCAGTAGTAGATAGTACCTGTTTTAAAAGGGCATCTAGTGGCTGGGATAGCCATTATCAATCAGAAATAATAGAATTGCTTAGGAAGTATGTTTAGTAACTATCAGAAGCTAAAATTACCGATATAATCGTGTAACAAGGAAGTGGGAGAAACACAGTTATCAACAACTCTACATTTGAAAGGTGGGTAATTGATGAATAAACCTAGAGATAACAAAGAGTTCTGTCCATATTGCAATGCTGATCTGCAAGGAAAAGATATCCCGGAAAAAATACGTCATCACTATGGTAGTGCGACGCACGGTTCACGAAAGATTGCAATTTATAGTCGTGAGGAAGACCGAACCCTGAAGTGGCAGTGTCCTGATTGTGGAGGGGAATGGGAGCGGGAATGAAATAATATGTTGTTGGTTTTGATAGCAGGTGACATTATGTAGTCGGAAAAATATTTGGAGATAAAAATGTAGCAAATGCATATTTCCGTGATTTAAATGATGAATTAATGGAGCAATGATTGGAGAGACTACATCTCAGCTAACAAATGTGAAGGCCGGCTTTTACTTGTTGTATTCATAATTGAACAGCTTCAGCTAATATAGCTTGTCTTATAGTCCAATGAAGGGCATTTTTTGTAACTACATCAATACTTATACCAAGCATATCTTCCATTTCATGCTTAAACCGAATCAGATCAAATAAACTTCTTTCTGGATCAATATCAACTAGTAAATCAAGGTCGCTATTTGGTCCATCTTCCAATCTTGCTGCCGATCCAAATACTCGTATATTATCAATCCCGTGCTTCTTTCCGAGTTTTATGATTACATCACGCTTTTCTTCAAGAACGTCACATAACACCGTTCATCCCTCATTTTTTGCCCACTTAAACCTGTCCATTCAATTCTACGCTATCTATAAATCCCTCATACTCCATGTCATCTTTATCTTGATTGCACTTAATGCAAGTACAAACACAGTTTTGTGGGGTGCTTAAGCCGCCTTTTGCTCTGGGAACTTTGTGATCAATTGTATCAACGTATGCGATGTTCTTTAGAATCCCGGCAAAATAATTTCCATTCCAATTATCTTCCAATATGCAATAATATGTTTCATAATATGGTTTACTCAATATTAATACTAAATTTTTCTGAGGATATTATATCAAAAATGGCGGTAATGGTGTGTTATAGCAGCAAAAAACCCTTGCTGAATTATCAAGAAACTTGAACAAATGGAAACAAAAATATGGCGTCAAGCGAATTGAGTTGTTCAGTTCATATAGTCGCGAATAGCAAAATGAATCAAGCATATTGATTTAATCGTTGAGTTTAACGATTCGGACCTATCTTTTGATCATATATAGAATTAAAATTTGAACTTGAGGATTGATTTCA
Source organism: Pseudogracilibacillus amylolyticus (SeqCode) (assembly GCF_051918545.1). Taxonomy (NCBI): domain Bacteria; kingdom Bacillati; phylum Bacillota; class Bacilli; order Caryophanales; family Bacillaceae; genus Pseudogracilibacillus; species Pseudogracilibacillus amylolyticus (SeqCode). The sequence continues at coordinate 4,785 of NZ_JBPPZG010000089.1, forward strand.
GAAGTCGATAGATTTGATGATAGTAAATGATATTAAACCTGCTAAAACAGAGTATTCTAGGGAGTGCAATATTTGCAGAAGAAGCCTAGATTGTCATGGAATTATTAGCAAACCTAGATAGTAAAGAGATCCAATTACTGATAAGATTCATTCGAGAAGAAATGGAATACTATTAAACTCAAAAGTCTTTGAAGAAATTTCTTTAAAGTCTTCTATGTCATTTATTTCGCTACTTGCGTTCGTTAAGAATATAAATATACATACATGCAGAAAATATCAGCATTCCAAAACTAATAACACCTAACCCCATTCCAATCCATCTACCGATAAAAAAGGAACTAAGTAAAACGGACACAAAGAATACAATTGTTATATTTGCAGCTCTTGTTTTGTCTTTTACTATTAGTAAACTAAATACAAATACCACCATATTCGCAAGAAAGCCTATCAAAATTGGTATTAAAATATCCATTTTATCTTTCTCCTACCTTTATTTAAAATATATATACTTACTTCCATACTAAAGTATAAATAATGGGTAGTGAAGATATATATCTAAGATTAGAGCCTTGTTGAAATCTAGCGTTATGTGTATTCAATTCCAACTCTTATAGTTAAAAATAGTAATAAATATCTATAAATATGATGTTGAAAATATAAATAAATTTTGAAATAATGAAGTTTGCAAATCTGGAAAGGAGTCGTGATAGATCTTGAAGAAAAAAATCTTTCTAGCTGGATTAATAGCGATGATTTTAGCTGTTATGACCGCATGTGGTTCTGAACCTAGTAGTGATGCAGCAAATGAACAGGACACAGAAGAAACCGTAGAAGAACAATCAAATGATTATTCAACAGATCCAGAAAAACCAATTGAATCGAATGGATCTAATTCAAACGATTCAAACAGTGAAGACACCACTGTAAATGAAAATAGCACCCAGTCCATTGAAAATGATACTAATACATCCGAAACCAATAATAGTAATATAGAAGCAGACCCTTCGAATAATCAAATAAAGGAAGAAAGCATTCATCTTTCTAGCGGAAGTGAAGCAATTCAATATTTGGCAAAGGAATTAGAAATGGAAAATAATGAGGATATTATTTTTGATGACATGGGTGGTTCCTTAGAAGAAGATGCACAAGGTTCTTATTACACGATAACATTATATTCAAAAGAACTGAAAGAAGCTGGTGGTTCTGGTACCCTCGAAAGTTATAAAGTGTATCAAAACGGAAAATATGAACTACAATGATGTTTCTGTTAGAATGGAACTATAGGTGGATCAAAAAATCCACCCTAACTTCTCCTACAAAGTTAAACGGGTGGATTTTATTTTTCTTTATTGAATTCATAAACAACTAACTATTATAAAAGCAGTTTCTGTTGGACAATTCGAATAAAGTGATGTTCTCTTACTTTATTATCTACGATTTCATAGACATACACTTTACTCTTAATAGCCTCATAATCCCCTTCTACCGATTGTCGTTGGAATTGTTTGATATCATTCGTTACGACAATTAAACGACTTTCTCCATCTGCTTCTTCACTAATAAAATCAATTAATCCGAAAGAAGGCTGTTTTCGAATATTTAATCTACCTTGACTCAATTCATATTCTTCAATTACATGTAAATAATCATCTGATATAACTCGACCACATTCTACATTAGTAGGCGTTACTTTAAATTGAGCAATTCGCTTTACTGGTTTTAATTGAATCGAACGTTCTCGATCTATCGCATTCAAACGTTCTTTACTTCGATCTTCCATCTCATCTATTTGAGCATAGGTTTGATTAATTAAAGCACTGTTTTTACCACCGACATTTTCCTCTTGATATTTTTGTAAACGTTCTTGCAGAGTCTCCATTTGATTTTCAAATGATTTTCTAAGGAAAACACGTTTTCTATTAGTGTATTCCTCGCGCTTTCTTTGTGTAGTTTTTAGTAATTTTCTAGCTTGTTGAATGACATATCGTTTAATATCTTGATCTTCATTCTCATAGGTCTTGATTACTTCTAAGGATTGGTGAAAAAGTAAGTATGGTGATATTTGGACAAACTCACCATTTTCACGTTTACCGGTTAACATCAACTTCTGCTCCAGCTCTCTACCATTACCGTCAATAATCGAAACTTGATTTAACTCCATAATCATTGGTTCCGTTATGGAAGCATTTACTTCATATAACGGCAGAATGGTTTGCTGCATTTCTTTTGCGGTTAACTTCATGACTAAGTTAAACAATGGATCATCGTTCTCGATCATTGGGAGTTTATCCGTTTCTTTTGCTGAGGTAAGAGCAAAGCGTATGGAGTTATCAAATTGAAACATCAACTTTTGATCACGAGCAAAGTCACGAATACGTTTTGGGAAACGATCAATCCGAGCTATGGTTTGGTCATTCGATACACTCATTCGTGTTCTAGTATTTTTTAATCCATTAACAACAAAACGTCCATAAAAGCGTGTTGGAACACTATGCATGGATACTTCATCAAATGAACGCTTCGCACCTGGCAAATCAAAATTGTCGTCTAAACGTTCATTTTGGGCAAGTTCAAGCAGTCGCTTATGTTCTTCTGATAATGTTTTTTCCATATGCTCGATGATTTCATCTAAATTTTCACGATCTAAGATGGCTTTTTCCATAACGGAAGATAAATCTGCTTGTTTATCCTCTAGAACTTCGCCAACAAAGTCATAGACTAGATCTTGTCCAAGGTCTTCACGCATTTGTTCCATTTTCGTTAACAATCTTGTTAACACATCACCTTCACGAGTATTAGTGGCAACTAAGTTAAATACAAATACCTCATTTTTCTGACCAATACGATGAATTCGCCCCATCCGTTGTTCCAATCGATTTGGATTCCACGGAATATCATAATTTATCATTTGGTTACAAAATTGTAAGTTGATGGATTCACCACCTGCATCGGTAGCAATCATAATTTGAACGTCATTTCGGAACTTCTCGACTTCCTCTTGTCTTCGGTCCATCGAAAAGTCTCCAACAATTTTAGCTATATCCGATACATAGGCTTTTAGTTTCTTCTCTAGATAATTTAATGTATCTTTGGATTCAGTAAAAATCAAGATTTTTTCACCTTTTGCCAATAAACCGCCTGCACCAAACAATGTCTTTTCTAGCTCTAAAAATTTTCGTTCATTTTCATTTTGTCTGATTACATTTGCTTTGCGAATCAATTGATCCAGCATTTCGATTTCTGTTTGTAATTCATCATAGTCTAGTTCTTCAAATTCACCCTCGGCATATTCCTCTAGTAACTCCTGTTCTTCTAACGAAATATCTTCGTAATCTTCATATTCTAGCATGATTTGTTCTGCTTTTTGCCCTGTTTCTAATACACGTTGAAGTCGTTCTTTTCGTCGTACTAAAGAAAGATAAATTGCTTCGGTTGAAGAACTTAGCCGTCTTTGTAAGATCATCATAGCAAAAGCAACATTAGGTTTATTGTTTTTCTTTGCCCGATTAAAATAGTGCCGAACATATTCCGTTACCGCATCATATAAATCAATTTCTGCTGGACTTAAGTTAAATCCTAAAGTTTTTGTCGTTCGTTTAGGGAACAACGGCGTGCCATCAAAATTAACCATGTTTTCCTTTAAACGACGGATGACATATGGGTTACTTTTTTCAAAAATGGAGTCCCCTCGATTGAGATTAGAAAATATATCCGGATCAATTAGACTCATTAAGTGACGAAAATTCTCTTTGTCTCCTTTATGCGGAGTTGCGGTTAATAGCAACGTGTGTTCAGTATGCCTTAATAAAGTTTCTCCAAGTTGAAACATTTTTGTGCGCTTCACTTTACGTTTCTTTTGACCAACAGTATATGCGGCCATTTTATGCGCTTCATCCACAATCACTAAATCAAAATGAGCATTTATAATCATGTTTTTAATGTCCTCACGTGAAGCCCAGTACATCGATACAATGACTTGTTGGTGCATCTCAAATGGATTCATCTCTCCGGATGCTTTTAAATAATCACGGGTAATGATTAAAAAATCCTCATCAAATTTTTCTTTTAACTCTGCTTGCCACTGTTTCAACACAAGGGGTGGTACTAAAATTAATGTTTTTCGAACCATATTTCGGGCTTTTAGTTCTCGGATTAGCATTCCTGACATAATCGTTTTCCCAGCACCAGGATCATCTGCTAGCAAATACCGTACTTGTGGAGCTTGAAGCATTTTGCTATAGACGGCTTCGATTTGATGTGGTAGAGGAATCATATTCTTATTCCCACGCGCTCTTGATTGAGAATATTCTCGTTCTGTTTTTAATACATGATATTGTAAATAATGCTGAAAACGATCCTTTAAATTATCCGATTCGTCTTCTTCAGAATATCTTTCCACTTCATGCAGCTGAAAACTCTCCAGATAGTTTTCAAAGAATTGATTGGATTCTCGTCCAACTGCTTCTACTAAATATAAATCTTCATCTATCGTTTCGATATGTTTAATTTGAACAGGCTCTGGCCAAAAGGAAGCTCCTACAATTTCCCCTTTTTTAAGCACAATTACACCTTCTTTTCCTTCTCAAACTTAATACAATGCCTCGTATAAGCGTAAAACAAACTCTTCTTCTAAATAAGACTCTGTTCCTTTCTTCGTAACATGCTCGATTCTTAATGTACACGTCTCTCCAATTTTATAATGTTTTTCAATCAAACTAAATTCAACTTGTCTATTTCGATCCTTATTTTCCCCTTTTAAATCAAATACGAGTTCCACTTCATTGGAAATACGTTCATCCCCTTGATAGAACGCTGCACGCACTTTACGTGATGCATATTCATCGGATACACTCTGCTCTTGATAAAATGAAATCGGCACGCGGTAGTTTGTAATTACTTTTTGTACCATCGCTACTGCAATATCAACAGGCTGTGCTTTTTCAATACGGCGATAGTCGATTAATGGTACAACTGCTTCTTGTGGTAATGCACCGCCATGAATGAATTGTAGACCTCCACCTGTTTTAAATCGGTTCAACCCTTTTGCTAAAACGACTTCTACATTTTTTAAAGGGGTTTGTTCTTCCTTTAACTTTATTGCTCCTTCAGGAACTGATAGTTGGTTTCCAATCGCAAATCTACGATTACCGTCCATCACTCGACCTGCCACAGCTGAAATTTTCCCATATTCTTCAATTTGTTTAAATTGAAATAAAAAACCATGATCTGCGGTTATAAAAATCCGTTTTGCTTGCAGTCGTGATAACCGATCCACTGCATAATTTAGATCTTGAATCGCCTGGTGAACAGCTTCATAGGTTTCTCGTTCTGACTTCGCTGAATCTCCTAATGCATCAATATGGTCATGGTATAAATAAACTAGCCGTTTTCCTCTTAATACCTGTTCAGCTTCAGTCGTTTTCATATCGAGTAATACTTTTAATTTAAGTACTTCGGTTTGTGGTTCAACAGATTGTAAGATTTTACGTCGGTTATCCAAGCCCTTTGTTGATTGACCATCTGCATAAACTACTTTATTCTCATCCACGGTTAGTTCTCGATGTGGTAAGAGAGATGCCATCCCTAATTGTGTGTATGTTGGATAGCTAGCAGCCATCGGTTGGATCGTGGATGTCCCATTTTCCCTCTCTTCTAATTGAGTATGTAGTTCATGGGCTGCTTCGTATCTTAAAGCATCGGAAATAATAACAAATACCCTTGTTTGTTCTTTTTCCAATATAGGACGTATGTTCTGTGCAAAAAATCTTCTTTGTGGCATCAATGTTGATATATAACCTTCCGTTAGCTTGTAGTTTATCTCTTCTGATATATGACGTAAGAATTTATTTTCGTACCAATTTGTTAATCTGCTTGCAATCTCTTCTAACATTTCCTTTGATTCTAGTTTAGTAAAATCATGCATAAAATGACGATATGCTTGATCAACTTCAAATACGTATGCTGCGTAACTTTCGTATAAATCATCTTCCTTATACATACGTATAATGGTTAATTTCAATTGCTCCAGCCGTATTGCTTGGAATAAGGTGTTATATATGGCATTTAATTGGCCTTTCGATCCCCAATGGGTTTGTAACCGTTGTTCAATTAAAGATAATCGCTCACTTACATGAATAATTTGATGAAGAAATTCATCGATACATTTTTCAATAATCAATGCATCTACAACAGGGAAAGTATCTACCATTGTGAAATGATCTAACTCTTGTTGTGAAAGTACTTCTCTTAATCGATTTACTCTTTCCCAATCTTTAATGCGCTCTTCTAATACTTCTTTGTCACTACGTTGTAGCCATTCTTCAATAAATAATGCACAGACGTTAGGTGCGGATGAGGTCCACTTATCTTCCCATTCATCAACAGAAAACTTCGCGTTTCGCTTAAAATGTTGATAGATTAAGACATTCATTAATTCGACTAATGGTTCTTCCGTCTGTTCTAAGGATATACCGAAATATCTACCAATAATTTCAAATGCTCGTTCTAATGAAAAGTTACGCTTTAATTGTTTTATTAAGTCATTTTCTCGTATGTATAAATCTTGTAAAAGAAGTTGGCGTGTAATTAACCGAATATCTGGCACAGGCGCTTTGGTTAACACCGCCATCATACTTAATTCAAATTGGCTTTGGTCAGCTTTTTGAGGTAACACTTTTGCCAATCTTCTTTTCCGTTCTTTACTTCCAAAGAACAAAGGATATTGTTCCATCATTGGACGTAAGACATGATCTGACACTTGTAAGGTTTCGGATAACAAAGCAGCTTCATCTGCTTTAAATTCAGCACTGTATAATAAGATATCCAACAACATATTATCTGCATCTTCCGGTCTTGGCCCATCGGTATAGATTAAAAATGATTGATTTGGTTTCTCTAGTTCTATTTCAACTTTTAATTGGAAAAAGTTACGCTCATCTACACACCTTACTTCTACCTCATCTAATTGTTCTTTAAGTTCTTCCACATCCACTTGAGCTTGTGCATCATACCAAAATACAATAGCACGCCCTTTTGTTTCTTTCTCTTGCTGTATTTTTTCTTGTAATTTCTCTATTACATTCATGGCTTCCACCTCGTTATGTAAAGAGAAAGAGGGAAGATCCCTCTTTCTGTTATTTAATCTTTGCTAGAACTTTATCGAATTTGGCATAGTTGACTTTCACACCGTCATCTAAATCAATTTCGATTGGTTCATTTGCATATACTGCTAAATGCTTATCAAATTCCTGGAGTTCTTCTATCTTCTTTTGATAAGATAATTTAGCTTTTTCAAGGTTACGTCTATCTGTAGCAGATAGACTTGGGTTCGCTAACCGTGTATCGATCATTTCAATCTCATTTTGATATTTCGCTTGAATCTCCTGCAAATGATCAAAACGAATCGTTGCCATCGTATCAGGCTGATATCGATGCATATAAATTAGCGTCCGCAATCCCTTTTGTTTCCCGGAATCAACCAACCAATAAATTGGCCGTTTTTGATACGTTTTGCAATGGTCTTTGAAGAATTCATCTAAGAAGTAACGGCGTAACCGTTCCTCTGGCGATTCATTCTTTTTCATCTCCAATGATTCAGCTAACCAGCGTAAATTCTCTTCTACCTTATCAGGGCTAAATGCTGCGGATAAAAATTCCCTTAGGCGGACAATAATATCATTTTCAAAATAGTGGTCATCTGTTAAAAGTATTAAACCATCTTGGTTTGGCTTAAAAGTCTTGTACTTCGATCCATCAAACTCACCACCAGCATAAGCTAAGCCTTCTATGTCTAATGAATATCGCCCCATTTCACATCCGATGTAATAAGATAAAAAAGATCTTGTTTCTCTTTCACGATTAGCCATTGTAATCGTAATTTCATTGTCTTCTACTTCTGAAGAAAGTTCAGCTTGTAATTCAAAATAATTAATATATATTTCGTTTAATTCTTGTTCGTTGCGTTTTAAATTTTTAAATCTATTAATTGTTTCTTGACTCCAATTTTCAAAAGCCTTTGATATGGTGTTACCTATTTTATAGTGGAAAAAAGGATGATTTTTGAAATCCCAAGATGCTTCAAAGGAATCCCAATCTAATTTTGAAATATGAATGTTTTCTTCTGTTAGTTTATTCACTTTATCCTTCAATTCTTTGCTTAGAACTGGAAGTGGTAAACTAGCAACATTTCCAACTTGGAAGTTTAAGGTTGGATTTATAAATGACATAAAATACGGTGATACCTTACTAGCTAAGTAACTTAGATATATTTTTAAATCTTGATCTGGAAACAATGAAGAACCAGCAACGTCAAATAAAAATCCTTTAGGAGTATATCTAACACCAAAGTATGCAGAACTTATAAATGACCATGTAATCCCTTCTCTAAACATATAATCTAAGTTTTGCGGTCTAGATTTTAATTTTCCATTTTTATCTTTAAAGTTTTTAATTTCATATCCATCATTTTCCCAGTTAACCAACTTTTCCAAATTTCCGTACCATTTTCTAAATGATCCACCTTTGTTATATGGAAACCATTTATAACTAGTTTGTTTTGCTCTGGCACTATTCTCTATTTCAAATCCAATTTTATTATTGTTTACTTCATACCAGTTTCGTAAAAATTTGCCGTTATCGGCTGTAGCCATACCTTGTCGTGGCTTTGCTATTTTTTCAAGCGTATCAAATTCTTTGAAAATTTTCCTAACCTGTTTACTAGCCCAATATGCTATGGGAGATCCTGGTATATCACCGAAAAGCTCACTTGATATAATAGCAAATCTGTTTTTCTTAACTGGAAATTCCATAGGCAAATCATTATTTATATCATCATATTTAACATATTGAAATGTTCCTTTGTAGCCCTTTGTTTTTTTTCTATAAATAGTAGCTGCTGTACCAAATGCTATTCCCATTACCATATTATCCATATGAACCATATTATAAATTGAATAACTTTTTATCAGATGCTTCCTAAATTTCTCAAATGATGATAAAAACATCCATGATTGCATAGTAACATTTGCAATAAAACCATTTTCTTTCACAAAATGCTCCATCCTTTGCATCATAGCTGCAAAGATATCAGATTTAGTATCAGGATAATTTTTCTTCAAATACGCACCTAAGTCTTTATTCGTTTGCCGCCCACCCATGTATGGAGGATTAGTTACTGTTACATCATATTTTGAACTTAATACGATAGCTTGTTGTAATATTTCTTTTACTTCCTCCAATTGTTCATATACTTGATAGTTATTGAAATTCAGTTGATTGTTTTCTTCCAAAAGTTTATTAACTCTATCGACAAAAATGGAGTAATCAAAATTATTGCAATTTATTAAGGACCCTTTATTTTTTCCATCAATAAAATCATTTAACAAAAGTCTTAATTCATTTGCTTCTTCATCATTATTAGTTAATATTTCAACAACTGTATTAATGTCTATATGATTAGTCTCTTTTATTTCAAAGATATTTGTCTTAATATTTTTTCTAAAAACTCTTCTCGACTTACTTCTAGCTTTCATTAATAACGCAAAAGAAGCAAGTTGTACAGCTCGATTATCAATGTCCAAGCCATACAGATTCTTTTCTAAAATTAATTTTGGAATTTCATTACTTATATAACCTGATTCTATATACATTTCATATAATAGATCGAATGCATGTATTAACATATGCCCCGATCCTACACAAGGATCGATTACTTTTAAATTTTCTAAATCTACTTCTTTATACTTCAAACTATTTAATTGATCTATGACGGATTTATCTTGTTCCGCAGGATTAACAAAATAATGCATTTGATTTTTCAGCTCGGACGAAGGATTAGCTTCTAGCCAAAGTTGGCCTAAGGAATTTTCAACCAAGTACTTAACGACCCACTTTGGTGTAAACAACTGTGTTACCGCGGGTATCTCTTCTTTTAATACCTTGCCATTCCTCTTTAATTTTGCATAAACTTTATCCTTTGGTTCTGAATTATAGTATTGATACAACCAACCAATAACTTCAACTTCATTAAAACTCTCTGTCAACTCTTTATTACTTACTAATTTAGAAATAATAAATTCACTATCCAATAAATAATCAGGTAGAAGTAACTCAGTATAGTCATTTATTTTTTCGAATAAAGTTGGCAGAACTTTATTTAAGCTATTACATTGTGCGACAAATAGCTTCCTATATGCTTGCTCGTTTTCTCCCCTTTGAATTAAGATATTGATTTCCTTACTACCAACATCCAAATTCATCGTTTCATATTGAAGCAAGATATCTGGTTCGTTCTTGCCAGAGCTACTGGATAGTACATTGACACGGTCAGGTAAGTAATTATTCACTTCCATATAACGAATCGCTATAATCCGGTTAAACCACGTATAAGCTACTTCTTCAA
>NZ_JBPPZG010000090.1:0-15104 GCF_051918545.1 Pseudogracilibacillus amylolyticus (SeqCode)
CCGAACACGGAAGTTAAGCTTCTCTGCGCCGATGGTAGTGGAGGATCACCCTCTGCGAGAGTAGGACATTGCCAGGCAAATAAAACCATAGAGGATCTCACTCTGTGGTTTTTTTGTCATTTTGATTCGTTATTTTACTATGGATAGTCATATCACTAAATGAGATTGGAGATAGGAAAGGATAAGTGCAGGACTTTTATTCATTGTAATGTTAAGAAAAGAGTCAATCATTGGGTAATCATTTGTTGGCTTTAATTTTATTAATTCTTTCCACCACTCTGTCTCATATCGAGAAATCATACTTAAATTGTATAGAAGCAAATAGTGAATAATTATTTCCGGTAGTAGCATTACTCTTGTTTTATTACATGGTAGAACATATTTTTTCTCAACAACATTGTAACGAAATGGCTGTTTTAGCTGGGCATGTCCTTCAACTGTAAAGAGCATCTCGTTTTCATTTGCCTTTTTCCAATGTAACTTTATTGGGTGGAGTTGATTTAAAAATTCCTTCATTCGCCTAGGTGTCATATAAAAATGATCTAATGCTTTACTCGGTATCTTATATTGAGTGCCTTCCTTTTCAATCGTAATAAAAGGATTGAAACCATTTAAGTAAAAGTGACATTCAGCAAGTTCTGGTATTTGTTCTAACAATTGACCCATTGAAATTTTTTCTCCATCAAAATGTTGGATAAAATAGATCTTCTCAAATAAATGTGGGAGTAGTCCGTGCTTTTGAATTTTTACTGTATCTTGGGAGAAACGGTAGTTTTGTTTTTTCCGTTTGCGGGAAGTAACGCCATGAGCTAGAACATTTGTTGTTTTGGGATAGCTAGGATCGACTGTTAATACACATGCTTTTAATAAATGTACGAGTCCATAAAATAAGAGCATCGGTTGAATGGAAAAGGGTGCATTCTTTGCCTGGGTATAATATAATTCCCCTTGTTCGAGATAATACATAAAAGGGTAGCATTTTTCATAGCTTTTTTTTGCGCTTTCTTCAATATGATGGTAGTTGTATGTTGACTGTAAATATTTTTGAGTGTGTGAAGTAGACTGAAAGAGGTGCAATAAATTCCAAGTATTTGAAGGAAAAGTATCCATAAAGTATAACCTCCGAATTATTTGAAAAGTACAACATATAAGCAATGCCTTGACAGTATTTTAACCAATTGATAACCTACTAATAATATTTTGGGCTAGGGGGACGAAAAAAATGTGGGAATCTAAGTTTGCAAAAGAAGGTTTAACCTTTGACGACGTATTGTTAATGCCAGCAAAATCAGATGTTTTACCTAAGGATGTTGATGTAAGTGTCGACCTGACGGAAACATTGAAATTAAAAATACCTTTAATGAGTGCAGGAATGGATACCATTACGGAAGCCAAAATGGCGATTTCAATGGCACGTCAAGGTGGAATAGGTATTATTCATAAAAATATGAGTATTGAACAACAAGCCGAGCAAGTAGATAAAGTAAAACGTTCAGAAAGTGGCGTGATTACAAATCCGTTTTACTTAACTCCAAAGCACCAAGTTTATGATGCAGAGCATTTGATGGGGAAATATCGTATTTCAGGTGTTCCTATAGTCAACAATAATGAAGAACTAAAACTAGTTGGTATCATAACGAATCGTGATTTACGATTTATTCGTGATTATTCCATTGTCATTGAGGATGTGATGACAAAAGAAAATTTAGTTACTGCTCCAGTCGGTACGACTTTACAAGAAGCAGAAGAAATTTTACAGCAACATCGCATTGAAAAATTACCACTAGTAGATGATAATGGTGTTTTGAAAGGACTTATTACAATTAAAGATATTGAAAAAGTCATTGAATTTCCTAATTCAGCGAAAGATGATAAAGGTAGACTGCTTGTTGGAGCTGCGGTAGGCGTAACTGGTGATATGATGAAGCGCGTCGAGATGCTTGTCAAATCTGATGTTGACGTGATTGTAGTTGATACGGCACATGGTCACTCTCAAGGCGTCATTGAAACAGTAAGAACTATTCGAGAAGCATATCCTAAATTAAATATTATCGCTGGGAACGTCGCTACTCCAGAAGCGACAAAAGCGCTTATTGAAGCTGGAGCAGACATTGTCAAAGTCGGTATTGGTCCAGGCTCTATTTGTACCACTCGGGTTGTTGCCGGTGTTGGTGTTCCGCAAATTACAGCCATTTATGACTGTGCAACAGAAGCAAGAAAACATGGAAAAGCCATTGTTGCAGATGGCGGTATTAAATATTCTGGTGATATCGTTAAAGCACTAGCTAGTGGAGGACATGCAGTAATGCTTGGAAGTCTTTTAGCAGGAACATCAGAGAGTCCAGGAGAAACGGAAATTTATCAAGGACGTAGATTTAAAACTTATCGGGGAATGGGCTCTGTTGCTGCGATGGAAAAAGGTTCAAAAGATCGTTATTTCCAAGAGGATGCCAAAAAATTTGTACCTGAAGGCATTGAAGGACGAGTTCCATATAAAGGCCCACTTGCTGATACCGTTTATCAACTAATTGGTGGATTACGCTCTGGTATGGGTTATAGTGGAGCAAAAAATTTATATGAACTCCGCGAAAAGTCACAATTAATTCGAATGACTGGTGCAGGCTTAAGAGAAAGTCATCCGCACGACGTTCAAATCACGAAAGAAGCACCAAATTACAGCCTATTATAGAATAAAATGACAGGATTCATACTATTTACCGTATGGATCCTGTCATTAATTTATTTTTAATCTATCCTTCATCTACTCAATGGAAATAAACTATGATAAAATAACTAAGGGCTTGTACATAATGAAGATGGAGGGCATTACGAGTGAAAAAGAAGAAATATATACGAAAATATGTTGCTTGTGTAGCTGCCCTGCTGATGTCCTTTGGATTCCTCCAATTCCCAGAAAAATCCTATGCAGCGGATCATTTGGACATCCATGCTGATGCAGCTATTTTAGTAGAAGAAAGTACCGGAAAGATACTTTATGAAAAAAATGCAGATGAGGTACTAGGTATCGCTTCAATGACTAAAATGATGACTGAATATCTGCTTTTTGAGGCAATTAAAGAGAAAAAAATTAGTTGGGATCAAAAGTATCAAGTTTCTGACTATGTCTATAAAGTTTCACAAGATCTTTCCCTATCAAACGTACCTTTAAGGAAAGATGCTACATATACAATTCGTGAGCTATACGAAGCAATGGCTATTTATTCTGCTAATGCTGCAACAATTGCAATTGCAGAATCAATCGCTGGTTCAGAAACCGAATTTATTAAACTAATGAATAAAAAAGCAAAAGAACTTGGATTAAAAGATTACAAGTTTGTTAACTCTAGTGGCTTAAATAATAAAGATTTAAAAGGAATGCATCCGAAAGGAACAAAAGCAGAGGAAGAAAACATGATGTCCGCACGATCAACAGCTAAACTTGCGGCTCATTTAGTTCAAGACTTCCCTGAAGTGATAAAAACAGCGAGCACTCCTAAAAAGATATTCCGAGAAGGAACAGAAGATGAACTTCCAATGGAGAACTGGAACTTCATGCTTCCTTCATTAGTTTATGGTTATGAAGGAGTAGATGGATTAAAAACAGGAACAACCGACTTTGCTGGATTTTGTTTTACTGGTACTGCCGAACGTGATGGAATGAGAGTTATTACAGTAGTCATGAATGCTGTAGATAAAAATGGAAACGGTACATTTGAAGCACGCTTTAATGAAACAAAAAAATTAATGGATTATGCCTATAATAATTTTTCTGTTCAAGAACTATATCCTGCAAAATATAAAATAAAGAAGAATGAGAGTCTCCCAGTGTCAAAGGGAAAAGATAAAGAGGTTCAGATTCACACGAAATCTCCATTAAAAGTTGTCATTAAAAATAACGAAAAAGATTCCTATAAACCGATTTTCACTGTTGATGAGAAAAAAGTAAATAATGACGGCGCCCTAAATGCAGTAGTTAAAAAAGGAGAAACTGTTGGTACATTAACGGCAAAAAATGGAGATAATGACAAATTGGGATATTTAGAAACAGAACCATCAGTAAATGTTGTCACTGAAAAAGAAGTGGAAAAAGCGAACTGGTTTACTTTGTCTATTCGTGGAATAGGTGGCTTTATCGGTGATCTTTGGGGCAGTGCAACAAAAACAGTAAAAGGCTGGTTTTAGAAAAAATGTTATTATTTTCAAGTGAATAATAATCGATTCAATCATTTTTAATATCGACCATTGTTGTTATTGATCGTATTCATTCGCCCTTATTTGAGTGTTTTCGTTCAGCAGAGCCTTGACAATGCTGTAACTTTAGCGGTTAAATAAGGATTATACTATTTAACATACTAAATGTAAGGAAGGGGATAAAAAATGACAAACTCTGCAGAACAAACAGATAAAATAATTAGAAGTGGCGGCGTCATTATGGATGTGGTCAATGCTGAACAAGCAAAAATAGCTGAAGAATCCGGAGCTATTGCGGTTATGGCATTAGAACGAGTACCATCTGATATACGAGCGGCTGGCGGTGTTGCTAGAATGGCTGACCCTCGCATCGTTGAAGAAGTGGTGAATGCAGTTAATATTCCAGTCATGGCAAAAGTGAGAATTGGTCATATCGTTGAAGCGCGTGTATTAGAGTCAATGGGAGTAGATTACATCGATGAAAGTGAAGTGCTAACACCTGCAGATGAAGAATTCCATTTAAATAAACAGGAGTACAATGTACCATTTGTTTGTGGATGCAGAGATTTAGGAGAAGCTGCTCGACGAATCGGAGAAGGTACTTCTATGCTTCGAACAAAAGGAGAACCTGGAACAGGGAATATCGTTGAGGCGGTTCGACACCTGCGTAAAGTTAATGCACAAGTACGTAAATTAGTACATATGGATGAAGATGAAATCATGACCGAAGCAAAACTATTAGGTGCTCCATATGAAGTTCTTCTAGAAATTAAAAAGCAGGGGCGATTACCTGTTGCAAACTATGCAGCTGGTGGTGTTGCTACACCTGCTGATGCGGCACTAATGATGGAATTAGGCGCAGACGGTGTTTTCGTAGGATCTGGTATTTTTAAATCAGAAAATCCTGCTAAATTTGCAAAAGCAATCGTGCAAGCAACCGAAAACTACAAAAACTATGAACTGATTACTGAACTTTCGAAGAATCTTGGAACTGCAATGAAAGGAATTGAAATTTCGACATTAGCAGCTGAAGAGCGTATGCAAGATCGTGGATTATAAAATGTATAAAAAAGTTGCAATCGGTACATATTTATAGTAAATTATTAAGTAATCTAAATTTAATGAGTAAATAATTAAGTAGTCTAAATTTAATGCATAAATTGAGCAAAAGCGCTGAGAAGAAGTAGTAAAAAGCCGTTATTCTTTAGAGAGTCGATGGTTGGTGCAAATCGATGAATAACACTTTTGAATCCATCTTCGAGCAAAGTGTTGAACATCAGACGATTATTAAGCACTTTCGGTGTAAACCGTTAGCAAATGAAGTGGAAAGCAATCTGACTGCTTTCAATTAGGGTGGCAACACGGATAACTCTCGTCCCTGTCTAAAGGGATGAGAGTTTTTTATTTTTAAATATAAGGAGGAATCGATTGTTATGCTAGATATGAAATTTTTAAGAACGCATTTTGCTGAGATTCAAGAAAAATTAAAATATCGGGGCGAAGATTTAACGGAATTTGAGCATTTTGAAGAATTGGATAAAACGAGACGGGAGCTATTGTTAGAAACGGAACAATTAAAAAATAAACGTAATGAAGTATCGCAACAAATTGCAAAATTAAAGCGCGAAAAAAAAGATGCGGATGATTTAATTTCTCAAATGCGACAAGTCGGAAGTGATATTAAAAAATTAGATGAAAAGCTAAAAGAGGTAGAAGCGTCATTAGAAAAGTTGCTCTTATCAATTCCGAATGTTCCACATGAAACAGTTCCGATCGGTATGACGGAAGATGATAATGTTGAAGTGCGTAAATGGGGCGAAATACCCAGCTTCCCCTTTGAAGCAAAAGCCCATTGGGATATTGCAAATGAGCTTGATATATTAGATTTTGAACGAGCAGCGAAAGTAACAGGTAGTCGTTTTGTTTTTTATAAAGGATTAGGAGCACGCTTAGAACGAGCGCTCATAAACTTTATGTTAGATTTACATGTCGAAGAGCACGGATATAAAGAAATGATTCCACCTTATTTAGTAAATCGCTCAAGCTTAACTGGAACAGGCCAATTGCCTAAGTTTGAAGAGGATTCATTTTTAATTGAAAATGAAGATTACTTTTTAATCCCAACTGCGGAAGTTCCGGTGACAAACTATCATCGTGATGAAATTTTAAATGGAGACGATCTTCCTTTTAAATATGTTGCTTATAGTGCATGTTTCCGATCAGAAGCAGGTGCTGCTGGCAGAGATACACGGGGACTCATTCGCCAACATCAATTTAATAAGGTCGAACTAGTTAAGTTTGTAAAGCCAGAACATTCTTATGATGAACTAGAAAAGTTGACAGCAAATGCGGAGAAGGTTTTACAGTTATTAGAACTACCTTATCGGGTAATGAGTATGTGTACGGCGGATCTTGGCTTTACCGCTGCAAAGAAATATGATTTAGAAGTGTGGATTCCAAGTTATAACACATACCGTGAAATATCATCTTGCAGTAACTTTGAAGCATTTCAAGCGAGAAGGGCAAATATTCGTTTCCGACGGGATCAAAAGGCAAAACCAGAGCATGTTCATACATTGAATGGTTCTGGGCTAGCGATTGGTCGAACAGTAGCGGCTATTTTAGAGAATTATCAGCAAGAAGACGGTACCGTTGTGATACCAGAGGTACTTCGTCCATATATGAGAAATAAAAAAGCCATTGAGCGTAACTAAAAAGAAAAAGGGGAGAAAAGATCTCCCCTTTCTTGTTGACAAACTGTTTAAAATATGATAAATTATTTTTTGTCGAATAAGGAGGAATACCCAAGTCTGGCTGAAGGGGTCGGTCTTGAAAACCGAGAGGCGGGTCAAACCGCGCGGGGGTTCAAATCCCTCTTCCTCCGCCATTTAAAAAAGCGCATAAATATTGGAGATATGGAAATTCGCTCATAAATGTAGCGAATTTTCTTTTTTCTTGATATGCAGGGCAATAGGAACGACTATGTCGATTTTGTATAGTTAAAAATAACATCCCCCATTTGGATCATTATCTACTTTCGTTTTACTACTTCAAAGTTATCTGTAATCAGTAACCAATTTTGTGGGAATGCGAGCCCAATTTTCCAATAACTTATCCCTCTGAGATTTAACTCTTTTAATAGCTGGAATTTTGCCTGAATAGACCTTGCGTCTTCAAACCATACAATATGTTCTTTATTATTTTCATCTATATATTCGATATATGGAGCTTGATTTTTATAATCATATTGAATAGCCGTATGATACTTCAGTGCTAGTTGAATCGCTTGTTGTGGACTTAACGCTTTTGCATATTCTTTTCCTTCTTCATACGGTAATGTCCAATCATAGCCATACAAGTTTTGACCCATTAAAATTTTTTCGGGAGGAATTTCTGTCACCGCATATTCTAGCACTTCCCGAACTGGACCGATTGGTGAGACCGGCATCGGAGGACCGCCACTATAACCCCATTCATAGGTCATAATGATAACATAGTCAACAATTTCGCCGTGGGCTTTATAATCATGTGCTTCATACCATTGTCCTTTTTGCGTTGCACCCGTTTTTGGAGCTAATGCGGTTGATAATAAAAACCCTTCTTTTTGGAACATTTGCTTTGCTTTTCGAAGGAAATGATTATATGCTTCACGATCCTCTGGTCGTAAAAATTCAAAGTCAAAATGAATATCTTCAAATCCCTCTCGCTTTGCAATCTGAATAATGTTTTGAAGAAATTTATCCTGTATCTCCATATCATTTAGTATAATCCTTGCTAATTCTGCGCTAAATGCTCCTTCTTCTATATTTGCAATTACCATGACTAATACATTTTTGTTTGCTTTGGCAATGTCGGGGAGGTTACCAAGTGGTGATCCTTCTAAGGTGCCATCGCGTTTGGCAAGATAACCAAATGGAGATAAATAGGTTAAATAGGGGGCGAGTTGTCTTGTTATATTTTCGAGTGTAGGAGACACTGCTTTACCAATCGGCTCAACATAAGCATTAACTTCTATTTTTCTCTTTTTCTGGTCTTGCGGGATATAAAGACGCATTCCGATTTGAAGCGGTTTGTTGACATTTATCTGATTGATATTAGCGATTGTTTGGTAAGGAATACGAAATTTTTGTCCGATAGACCATAGACTATCTCCGGCTTTTACCGTATAGTAATGACCGACTATAGGGATAACAAGTGATTGTCCCACAACTAATTTTTCAGGAGTAGGTATTTCATTTGCTTCTACTATTTCATTGAAATCTATACCATAAGCATTTGCAATTTGAAAAAGCGATTGTCCAGGTTGAACAACATGAATTTGCAAGCTACATACCTCCTATTATCTTAAGAACATTTTTATTAATATATGTTTCATATGAGAAAGAAATGTTATGTTGTCTATTATCTTGTTACTATAATTGTCAGAAAAAATGGGGTGTTATTTTGGTAACTGATTTAGAAAAAAATTATATGAAAATGGCCATAGCTGAAGCGCAAAAAGCGGCTGAAAAAGAAGAAGTTCCAATAGGTGCAGTTATTGTCTTAGAAGGTGAAGTAATTGCGAGGGCTCATAATTTAAGAGAAACATCGCAAAATGCTGTTACACATGCTGAATTACTAGCGATTCAACGAGCATGTGAAAAATTAGGAACGTGGCGTCTTGAAGGAACAGAAATGTATGTTACACTCGAACCATGTGCGATGTGTAGCGGTGCAATCATCTTATCAAGAATAGAAAAGGTATATTATGGTGCATCCGATCCAAAAGCGGGTTGTGCTGGCACTTTAATGAACTTATTAACTGATAAACGATTTAATCATCAAAGTGAAGTAATCAGCGGTGTGCTTGAAGCCGAGTGTCGAACATTATTGACCAGTTTTTTTAAAAAAATTCGTTTGCGAAAGAAGCTTGAAAAAGATATAATGTGAAAAAGGTTGCTTTTTTCACATTATCCAAGTATAATAATTAATGTGTCTATATGACACAATAAATAATGGTAACAACTTTGCCGTGCTAGATGGGGGAGTAGCGGAGCCCTGTACCCGCAATCCGCTCTAGCGGGATCGAATTCCTTCCCTAGGCTTGTTCATTCATAAGGTCTGCCTTAAGTAAGTGGTGTTGACATTTGGGTCTTGCGCAATGGAAATCCATGAACCATGTCAGGTCCGGAAGGAAGCAGCATTAAGTGGAACCTTCCATGTGCCGCAAGGTAGCCTGGATTGAGCTAACTGCTTAAGTAACGCTTATGAATGGCAGTCGAAGGAAGGTGCGCGGCAGTTCCTTACATAATCCAACTCATCCAAATATATATGGATGAGTTTTTTCATTTTATGAACTTTTTTGAATGAAAAGTTGGTTACGTAGATATAGATGTTAAAAGGGTAGTTTGTATTTTAATTTGCATCTTATGTCTAAGTTTTTACATTCACGTATATTTACATTTTGTAAAAATGAATTTAGATAGGTTATAATAAAGAGGTATGATGAAATAGAGGAGGGTTAGAGTCATGAGTTACCAAGCATTGTATCGTGTTTGGCGACCGCAAACATTTAATGATGTCGTTGGGCAAGAACATGTAACAACTACTTTGCAAAATGCCCTCCTAGAACAGAAGATATCGCATGCTTATCTATTTTCCGGCCCGCGTGGAACAGGAAAAACAAGTGCTGCTAAAGTATTAGCAAAAGCGGTCAACTGTGAAAATTCACCAACATCAGAACCGTGCAATGAGTGTATGACGTGTCAAGGGATAACCGATGGCTCTAACACTGACATGATTGAGATGGATGCAGCTTCCAATCGAGGAATAGATGAGATTAAATATATCCGCGATCAAGTGAAGTTTGCTCCTAGTAGATCAAAATATAAAGTGTATATTATTGATGAAGTGCATATGCTTACGACAGAAGCATTCAATGCACTACTAAAAACATTGGAAGAACCGCCGAAACATGTTATTTTTATCTTAGCAACGACGGAACCACATAAAATACCGTTGACAATTGTTTCAAGATGTCAGCGTTTTGATTTTAAAAGAATTACAACAAATGAAATTGTTAAGAGAATGATGTATGTGGCAAACGAGACTGGTTTACAATACGAGGATGCAGCGTTACATGTTATTGCGAGAGCTGCTGAAGGTGGTTTGCGTGATGCGCTCAGCTTATTAGATCAAGCGATATCTTTTAGTGATGGAAAAATAACGTTGGATGATGCGCTAACTGTTACCGGTTCTGTTGCACAAGCATTATTAAATAAGTTAGCAGAGGCGATTGTGAATAAGGATGTATCAACGGCTCTCCAATTTCTTGAGGAACTCATTTTAGAAGGGAAAGATCCTGCGCGTTTTGCGGAAGATCTCATTTTATATTTCAGGGATATACTTCTGTATCAAACGGCACCAACCTTAGATGAGTCACTAGAGAGAGTCGTGCTAGATGACGATTTTCGCCAGCTGACTAAAAAAATAACCGCTGAACAAATTTACAAATATATAGATATTTTAAATAAAACCCAGCAAGAAATGCGATTTTCAAATCATAGTCAAGTATATGTGGAAGTGGCATTGGTTCAATTATGCCAAGTCGATACACGGAAACAAGCAGTTGATATCCCGCAGATTCAACAACTTATGACGAAGATCGAACAATTAGAAAAACAGGTTGAGGAATTAAGAAACAGCAATGTCATCGGGGAAAGGAACAATAAACAAGCATCGTCAACGAAAAAATCGCCTCGTTCTAGAAAAGGTTTCAAAGTGCAAACGGGCAAAATAAAAGAGATATTAAAACGCGCGACAAGAGAGGATTTAAATCTCATAAAGAATAGTTGGGGCAACATGTTAGAAATGTTAAACCAACGAAAAATGCGCTCTCAAGCAGCGTTATTGAACGATGCAAAACCTGTAGCCGCATCTCCCGAAGGCTTTGTGATAAAATTTAAATATGAAATTCATTGCCAAATGGCGCTGGAAAACGAGCACTTTTTAAATACAGTCACAAATGCACTACAAGAGTTGACTGGTCATTCATATCAAGTGCTTGGAGCTCCTCAAGAACAATGGAAGAATATCCGAGATCAATTTATTCAAAATCAGAAAAAGGATTCATCTTCTGTTGAAGGTGAGAGACAAGAGGATCCACTCGTTGCTGAAGCAAAAAAGCTTGTTGGTCCTGATTTATTAGAAATCAAAGACTAAAAAACACTTGGAGGTTGGAAAAAATGCGTGGAATGGGAAATATGCAAGGTATGATGAAGCAAATGCAAAAAATGCAAAAGAAAATGGCAAAGGCTCAGGAAGATTTAGGTGAAGAGCGGATTGAAGGAAGTGCTGGAGGCGGCATGGTTACAGTTGTCGTATCCGGACATAGAGAAGTTCTTGATGTCATTATTAAAGAAGAAGTTGTAGATCCAGATGATATCGAAATGCTCCAAGATCTAGTGTTAGCTGCTACTAATGATGCTTTAAAGAAAGTCGAAGAGATAACAAACAAAAAGATGGGGCAATTTACAAAGGGGCTAAATCTTCCAGGTCTCTAGGAGGAATCATAAATAATGCACTACCCAGAACCAATATCGAAGCTTATTGATAGCTTCATGAAATTGCCAGGTATTGGGCCGAAAACAGCTGCCCGGCTGGCATTTTTTGTACTAAGTATGAAAGAAGATGACGTACTAGACTTTGCAAAAGCACTTGTTAATGCTAAAAGAGATTTGGGCTTTTGCTCGATCTGTGGCCATATTACGGATCAAGATCCTTGCTATATTTGTGAAGATAAACGTCGCGACCGCAGTTTCCTTTGTGTCGTTCAAGATCCAAAGGATGTCATCGCAATGGAGAAAATGAGAGAGTTTAATGGATTATATCATGTATTACATGGTGCGATCTCACCGATGGATGGTGTCGGGCCAGAAGATATAAATATTCCTGATTTATTAAAAAGATTACAAGATGAAACGATCCAAGAAGTTATATTGGCAACCAACCCCAATATTGAGGGAGAAGCAACAGCTATGTATATTTCCCGTTTATTGAAGCCTTCGGGGATAAAAATTACGAGGATTGCTCATGGTCTCCCAGTAGGTGGGGATTTAGAGTATGCAGATGAAGTAACTTTGTCCAAGGCACTGGAAGGTAGAAGAGAAGTATAGGTTGCGATCGAGGTGTGTCTATGTTTAATAGGAAGGAAAAACTGCGGGAAGAGTATGATATGAAATTAGTGGAATTAATGGAGAAATTGAAAGAAGACTGGGAACAACAACGTCACTTGGTTCAAATAAGCTTTGAATATAGTGATGAACTTCTATATCATGAAAAAATCTCCAAAATAAAGTATTTCTACTTATTTAAGGAAGCAAAGAAGAGAAAAATATCGTTAGATAGATAGTAGGTTCTTTTTAATCCATTCCCTCATATATTATGTATGAAGATGATATTATGGAATGGGAGGTTAAATGTTGGAACCATTCATTGTCATTTCTATATTTGTTGGGCTTATTTTTGTGTTGCTTCTCATTGGTACATCAGTTAAGCCAATTCGTTGGATAGGACAGGCAGTGATGAAACTAACAATCGGTGCTATATTTCTTTTCTTTTTAAATGTTCTCGGAAGTCAAATTGGACTCCATGTTCCAATTAATTTCATTACATCCGCAGTTTCTGGGTTTTTAGGAATTCCAGGTGTACTAGCACTAGCGATTATAAAAAGCTTTATCATTACTTGAACATCCGGTTAGAAAGACGGATGTTTTTTTAAACGTTTCTTTTCGCACATCAATAAAATATAATTTAAAATTCTTTATAAAAAAGGTTGACGATAAAAGCTAGTGATGTTATTATAATATTCGTTGCTCAAAAAAAGGTAAATAAAAAATTTGACACAAAAAATAAAGTATGCTACTATATATAAGTCGCTTAAAAAAAGCGCGAAACAATTTGACCTTTGAAAACTGAACAAAACGAAACGTCAATGAATTTGATAAATGAGCTAGTTTAGACTCTTACATGAGAGTTTGATCCTGGCTCAGGACGAACGCTGGCGGCGTGCCTAATACATGCAAGTCGAGCGAACCGATGGGAGCTTGCTCCCTGACGTGAGCGGCGGACGGGTGAGTAACACGTGGGCAACCTGCCCGTAAGACTGGGATAACTTCGGGAAACCGGAGCTAATACCGGATGATCCCTTTTCCCACCTGGGAAAAGGTTAAAAGGTGGCATTAGCTACTACTTACGGATGGGCCCGCGGCGCATTAGCTAGTTGGTGAGGTAACAGCTCACCAAGGCCACGATGCGTAGCCGACCTGAGAGGGTGATCGGCCACACTGGGACTGAGACACGGCCCAGACTCCTACGGGAGGCAGCAGTAGGGAATCTTCCGCAATGGACGCAAGTCTGACGGAGCAACGCCGCGTGAGTGATGAAGGTCTTCGGATCGTAAAACTCTGTTGTTAGTGAAGAACAAGTACCGTTCAAATAGGTCGGTACCTTGACGGTAACTAACGAGAAAGCCACGGCTAACTACGTGCCAGCAGCCGCGGTAATACGTAGGTGGCAAGCGTTGTCCGGAATTATTGGGCGTAAAGGGCGCGCAGGCGGCCGATTAAGTCTGATGTGAAATCCCACGGCTTAACCGTGGAAGGTCATTGGAAACTGATTGGCTTGAGTGCAGAAGAGGAGAGTGGAATTCCACGTGTAGCGGTGAAATGCGTAGATATGTGGAGGAACACCAGTGGCGAAGGCGGCTCTCTGGTCTGCAACTGACGCTGAGGCGCGAAAGCGTGGATAGCAAACAGGATTAGATACCCTGGTAGTCCACGCTGTAAACGATGAGTGCTAAGTGTCAGGGGGTTTCCGCCCCTTGGTGCTGGAGTTAACGCATTAAGCACTCCGCCTGGGGATTACGGCCGCAAGGCTGAAACTCAAAGGAATTGACGGGGGCCCGCACAAGCGGTGGAGCATGTGGTTTAATTCGAAGCTACGCGAAGAACCTTACCAGGTCTTGACATCCTCTGCTACTTTTAGAGATAAAAGGTTCCCCTTCGGGGGACAGAGTGACAGGTGGTGCATGGTTGTCGTCAGCTCGTGTCGTGAGATGTTGGGTTAAGTCCCGCAACGAGCGCAACCCTTAGTTTTAGTTGCCAGCACGTAAAGGTGGGCACTCTAGAGCGACTGCCGGTGACAAACCGGAGGAAGGTTGGGATGACGTCAAATCATCATGCCCCTTATGACCTGGGCTACACACGTGCTACAATGGATGGTACAACGGGGAGCGAAGCCGTGAGGCGGAGCAAATCTCAGAAAACCATTCTCAGTTCGGATTGCAGGCTGCAACTCGCCTGCATGAAGTCGGAATCGCTAGTAATCGCGGATCAGCATGCCGCGGTGAATTCGTTCCCGGGCCTTGTACACACCGCCCGTCACACCACGAGAGTTTGTAACACCCGAAGTCGGTGAGGCAACCATTTGGAGCCAGCCGCCGAAGGTGGGACAAATGATTGGGGTGAAGTCGTAACAAGGTAGCCGTATCGGAAGGTGCGGCTGGATCACCTCCTTTCTAAGGATGTTTTAATAGAGGCGTTTCTGTTTTGTTCAGTTTTGAAAGGTTCAATTATCTTTCATTTATATTTCAATAAAAAGTGGGTTATTCTAGCAGCGATAAAGTCGTAGGAAGTGACTTTCATATCGATGCTTATTATTTTTCATGTGGGCCTGTAGCTCAGTTGGTGAGAGCGCACGCCTGATAAGCGTGAGGTCGGTGGTTCGAGTCCACTCAGGCCCACCATCCTACATGAAGGGGCCTTAGCTCAGCTGGGAGAGCGCCTGCCTTGCACGCAGGAGGTCAGCGGTTCAATCCCGCTAGGCTCCACCATAAACATGATGAAAAGCTTCTTGTAGTGAGAAGTCAAAATGAG
>NZ_JBPPZG010000091.1:0-15067 GCF_051918545.1 Pseudogracilibacillus amylolyticus (SeqCode)
AGACTCCTGCGGGAAGAGCACGTGTCTGAAGACCCCGCAGCGGTGGTCTTTCCGCGAGGAGGCTGAAGCCGTGCCCGCGGAAAGCGAAGTATTCTGCCGAAGCGGCTTTCATCACAAATTTAGGTAAGAAGTGAGCAGGCACTAATTATATTTACCGTTGCGGTAGATTTCAACTACTCAACAGTTTATGGGTAATGTCAAGAATGTTTGATGAAGGCAATAGAAAATCCGAACTAATAAAATTTCAAGAAGAAATTTGAAGTATAGTTCGGATTTTTCAAAGAATAAAACACTTTTATCACTTTAAATTTTCTTTAAAATTAATGACCACAAGAAGTTTTATTTTTTACTTTTGACCCTGTTTCCCCTGATAAAAGATCGCCACCTGTATCACGAATAACATGATTCGTAACTTCACGTGCAATTGTTCCAGATACGAGTTGTAATACATCATTAACTACTACTTGAATTTCTTTAAATTCCTGAACAATTGGAATACCATCAAGTTCATTTTGAACATTATCTATTTCTGTTTCTACTTTTTTCAATGCTTCCGTTTTTTCATACGCTTGTAAATTGACAGCCTGTTTTTGTAATGTTTTAATACGGGAAATTAATCGCTGAACCTTTTCATTTTCGTTAATTTTAGCTTCTAGTTGTTTAAATCGTTCAATTTCTTCTGTTTGAGCAAGCATAGCTGCTAATTCTTTTGCTTCATTTAGTACTTGCTGACGTGTATATTGTGTCATCTTCATTCACCTCGACTGTTTTTTTAACGAGTTCTCCGTTTAGTGACCATGTCTTTGCTTCTGTTATTTTAACATTTACTATCTTGCCGATAATTGATTTAGGACCTTTAAAATTAACGACTTTATTTTTTTCTGTGTATCCTGAAAGAACTGTATCGTCTTTTTTACTTTCTCCTTCAACGAGAACCTTCACTGTTTTTCCTTCATAAGTTTTCATTGATTCAGCCGATTGTTTATTTACTAATTCATTTAAACGCTGTAGTCGTTCTTTTTTCACTTCCATTGAAATATTATCCTTCTGAACTGCTGCTGGCGTGCCCTCACGTGGTGAATAAATAAATGTATACGCAGACTCAAACCCTACTTCTTCCATTAGCGTCATTGTTTCTTCAAACTGTTCATCTGTTTCATTTGGAAATCCTACAATAATATCTGTAGTTAATGTGACGTTTGGAATAGCTTTTTTAATTTTATTTACTAATTCTAAATACGATTCTCTCGTATATTTTCGATTCATTTTTCTTAAGATTTCACTGCTGCCAGACTGCACTGGTAAATGTATATGATCGAGTAAGTTTCCACCTTGTGCCAGCACTTCGATTAAATGATCATCAAAATCTCTTGGATGTGACGTTGTGAACCTGACACGTGGAATATCAATTTTATGCATGTCATTCATTAAATCGGCAAAACGATAATCCATATCTTCAAAGTCTTTACCATAAGCATTTACATTTTGACCAAGTAATGTTACTTCTTGATACCCTTGGGCAGCAAGATGACGAACTTCCTGAATAATATCTTCTGGACGTCTGCTCCGTTCTTTCCCACGTGTCATTGGGACAATACAGTACGTGCAAAATTTATCGCATCCATACATAATATTTACCCATGCCTTTATTTTTCCATGCCTTACTTTTGGAAGGTTCTCAATAATATCGCCTTCTTTAGACCATACCTCAACAACCTGTGCTTTACTAAACATCGCTTCTTGAATTAAATTTGGTAACCGGTGGATATTATGAGTTCCAAAAATCAGATCCACTTGTTGGTGCTTCTTAAGTATTCTATTTACAACTGATTCTTGTTGTGACATACATCCACAAACACCAATAATAAGATCAGGCTTTTCTACTTTTAATGATTTTAAATGTCCAATCTCACCAAACACTTTATTTTCAGCATTTTCTCTAATTGCACAAGTATTTAGTAAGATAATATCTGCTTCTTCTGTTACTTCAGTAGGATCATATCCCATTTCTGTTAAAATACCCGCCATTACTTCCGTATCATGCTCGTTCATCTGACAACCGTAAGTTCGGATTAAAAATTTTTTACCTTCTCCAACAGTTTTCATATCTTCCGGTATTTCAAAATCATAATGAACTTCAATTTTATCTCGTCCACGTTTACGAGCTTTTCTTATATCTGGCGGCTGATACGTTGTCTCAAAATAATGAGCAAAGTCAGCAGTTGTTTTTTCCGATAGAGGTTTGTCCTGGCTGGATTTTCTGTCCATGGACAAATCCTGTTTAATTTTTGCTTGTTCTTTCCGTTGCTCTTCGTTCATTCTATTACTCCTTTCCCAAATTACATGTCATTAATTTATATTCATTTAATAAGTATATAAGTTTTAAGGTATTTTCACAATTATTACTGTTACATCACTTCGTTTGTATGTTTCATATTTGAAGGAAAGGTGACAATTTTTATGATATAAAATATTTAAAAAACCACCTTAAAAAAGGTAGTTTTTTAGTTAAATATTTCACTTTTTTATTAAAATTCAGATATGGATATTAACGTGGTTCTACAATCAACTTAATCGCTGTTCTTTCTTCACTTTCAATTAAAATGTCTGTAAACGCCGGAATACATATTAAATCTACTCCGCTTGGTGCGACAAATCCTCTCGCGATTGCTACTGCTTTAATTGCTTGGTTTAATGCCCCTGCGCCTATTGCTTGAAGTTCTGCTGTACCATTTTCTCTTAATACATTTGCTAATGCCCCTGCTACTGAGTTCGGATTTGACTTTGCTGAAACTTTTAAAACGTCCATTACTTAGTACCTCCTCCATTAACTAATATAGATTTATTGCTACTATATTCTAAGAAATGATACCTTATTACTTAATTATGCATGGTTTACCATAAATTACAACTATCAATTACTCACTTCTTGATTTATGAAGGGAACATTCGTAAGCAAAACACTCGTTTACATCTCAAAAAATGGATGGTCATTATTTATTAATATTCGCTTAATCTTCGTTGCTTTTCCTGTACTATTATCAATTGTAATGATACATCCATTTAATTGATTTCTACCTTTTTTATCTACTTCAAAGCGAACTGGCATATTTGTTAAGAACCGATTGATCACAGATTCTTTTTCGACTCCTAAAATACCATCATATGGCCCAGTCATCCCTACATCAGTTATATATGCTGTTCCTTGCGGTAATATTCGTTCATCTGCAGTTTGAGTATGCGTATGGGTCCCCACAACCGCACTTACACGTCCATCTACATACCAAGCAAAAGCTTGTTTTTCGCTGGTTGCTTCTGCATGAAAATCAATGAAAATAATATTTGTTCGTTTTTTTGCTTCTTGAATTAATTCATCCACTTTTTTAAAAGGATCGTCATGTGAATCTAAAAATGTTCTTCCTTGCAAATTGATGATAGCTACTTCTAATTGATTACTTTTTATATAGACAATTCCTTTCCCTGGATTATTTTCCGGAAAATTAGCTGGTCGAATTAAATATGTAGCACTATCTATAAAATCAATGATCTCTTTTTTATTCCATGTATGATTTCCTAATGTAACAGTTTGTACTCCTAGATTTAAAAACTGCTTATATATTTTTTCTGTAATTCCTTTGCCAGCTGCAGCATTTTCTCCATTTACAATTGTGATTTGCGGTTTATATTTATCTTTTAATTTCGGTAAATATTGTGTAAGCATATCTCTTCCAGGTGAACCGACGATATCACCAATAAATAATATGTCCATCATGATACTCCTTATATAAATCTTATATTTAATAACGGTAAAGCTTTAATCTCAGTGTACAAAAAAAAGCGGCATATTTCTACCGCTTTTTTTAGTAATTTTTATTGCTTTTAATTTTCTATTCTTTATTTTGCGTATTCAACTGCTCTTGTTTCCCTAATTACTGTCACTTTAATATGTCCAGGAAATTCAAGTTCGCCTTCAATACGCTTACGAATATCTCTTGCGATATGTGTTGCTGCTGCATCATCAATTTCATCAGGCTTTACCATGATTCTTACTTCACGGCCTGCTTGAATTGCGTAAGATTTCTCAACACCAGTAAAGGAATCAGAAATTTCTTCAAGTTTCTCCAAACGCTTAATATAATTCTCAAGCGTTTCACTTCTAGCTCCCGGTCTTGCAGCAGAAAGTGCGTCTGCAGCTGCTACAAGAACTGAAATAACGGAAGTAGCTTCTTCATCCCCGTGGTGTGAAGCAATCGCATTAATAACAACAGGATTTTCTTTGTATTTTATCGCGAGTTCTTTACCTATTTCAACGTGACTTCCTTCCACTTCATGGTCAATTGCTTTTCCAATATCATGGAGTAAACCTGCTCTTCTAGCTAGCACTTCGTCTTCACCTAATTCAGCTGCAAGCAGCCCTGTTAGGTAAGCGACTTCCATCGAATGCTTTAACACATTTTGACCATAGCTAGTTCGATATTTTAAGCGGCCTAAAATTTTAATTATATCAGGATGTAAACCATGAACACCGATTTCAAATGTTGTTTCTTCACCAATCTCACGTATATGTTCATCCACTTCTCTTCTTGCTTTATCAACCATTTCTTCAATACGTGCCGGATGAATTCGGCCATCCTGCACTAATTTTTCTAAAGCAAGACGTGCAATTTCTCGTCTAATTGGATCGAATCCTGATAAAATAACTGCTTCAGGAGTGTCGTCAATAATTAAATCAATACCCGTTAATGTTTCAAGTGTCCGAATATTTCGACCTTCGCGTCCGATAATTCGACCTTTCATTTCATCATTTGGTAAGTTAATTACTGAAACAGTAGTTTCAGCTACATGATCAGCAGCACAACGCTGTAAAGCTAACGATAATAAATGTTTTGCTTTTTTGTCTGCTTCCTCTTTTGTGCGATTCTCCGCCTCCTTGACCATCACTGCAGTTTCTTGTTTTAATTCATTTTCTAATCGCGTTAAAATAACTTGTTTTGCTTGGTCAGTTGTATATCCAGAAATGCGTTCAAGCTCCGTTTGTTGCTTAACTAGTATAGCTTCCACTTTGCTTTCCATTTCTTCAATTTGTTGTTGTTTTTCTGCAAGCGTTTCTTCTCTTTTTTCTAAAGAGAGTTCACGCTTATCAAGCGTAACACTTTTTTTGTCAAGAATTTCTTCTTTTTGGATTAAACGATCTTCCTGCTTTTGAATCTCCAAACGACGTTCACGTAATTCTTCCTCAATTTGCTGACGAAATACATGATTTTCTTCTTTAGCCTCAAGAAGAGCTTCTTTTTTTGCGGCATCTGCATTCCGACGTGCTTCATCAACTATTTGTTTTGCTAAATTTTCCGCACTAGAAATCTTAGCTTCTGCAATAGATTTACGAATCAGATAACCAACAACAATACCGACGATTAGGACTAAGGCGAGCAAAATGGAGATGAGTAAAGGGTTGTCCACGTTCTTCACCTCCTATTGCTATGAAATTGTAAAAACTCATTATTGTCGGCATATACCATATCAATAAGAATAAAATGTATAACTATTGTTATAAAATTATACATCTTAATTTTAATTGTACCAATAACCAATGTCAATAGAAAGCCATTTCTTATAAAAAAATAAAAAACCCTTTACTTTATCATAAACTCTAAATAAGTAAAGGATTCTCTTTATTATAGTTCTTATTCTTCTACTGTTTCAGTCTCTGCAGTTTCATCAAGTTGATAATATTCTCTAATTGCTGCATGAATTTCAGCGGCTATCATTTCATTTTCTAACAGGAATTGTTTAGAATTTTCTCTTCCTTGACCGAGCCTCTCTCCATTATAAGAGTACCAGGCACCACTTTTTTCGACGATATCAAGTTCAGAACCAATATCGAGTATTTCGCCTTCAATTGATATCCCTTCACCATACATGATATCTACCATTGCTTGTTTAAAAGGAGGTGCAACTTTATTCTTTACAACTTTTATTCTCGTTCTATTTCCAATCATTTCCGTTCCTTGTTTTAACGTTTCGGCACGACGAACTTCAAGTCTAATAGATGAATAGAATTTAAGTGCTCTTCCACCAGGTGTCGTTTCAGGATTACCGAACATAACGCCAACTTTTTCACGGATTTGGTTAATAAAAATAGCAATTGTTTTTGATTTATTAATCGCTCCAGATAGTTTCCTTAACGCTTGCGACATTAAACGGGCTTGAAGACCTACGTGAGCATCGCCCATTTCTCCTTCAATTTCTGCACTTGGCACTAATGCTGCAACAGAGTCAACAACGATAACATCAATAGCGCCACTGCGAACGAGAGCTTCCGCAATTTCCAACGCTTGCTCTCCAGTATCTGGTTGAGATAACAATAATTCATCGATATTAACTCCTAACGCCCTTGCATAATTCGGGTCGAGCGCATGTTCAGCATCAATAAACGCAGCTTGACCACCGTGCTTTTGCGCTTCTGCAATCGCATGTAAGGCAACGGTAGTTTTACCTGATGATTCTGGACCATAAATTTCAATTACACGTCCTTTAGGGTAACCTCCAATACCTAATGCAATATCAAGTGCTAATGAACCACTTGGAATAGTATCTATTTTACGTTCTGCTTCTTCTCCTAGTTTCATTACAGAACCTTTTCCAAATTGTTTTTCAATGTTACGTAATGCTTCATCTAATGCTTTTTGCTTGTCACTCAATACGTTTACCTCCCCTGATTAACTATTTATATCATACCTTTTTTTATACAAATATACAAATGATAAGCGAATGCACGTTCTTTCATTTTCCCCACAAAATATAACGTATAATTCAATTTTAAGGCATGTATGGCTATGCAAACTACTTTTTCTTAAGGAATTAGAAGCAAAAAATATCACTTTAAATAATTAAATAAAATTTCTAACCCTTTTAAAACAGAACGATAACGAATATCATTACGATCTCCTTGAAAAAAACACTCTTCAACATATTCATGACCATTCACATCAACAAGTCCAATATATACTGTTCCTACGTTTTTACCCTCTGCTTCTAACGGACCTGCGACCCCTGTAAAGCTTATTCCAATATCAGCATTTAATAACTTGGCGACATTTTTAGCCATTTCAAGTGCACATTCCTTACTAACGGTACCATTTTCTTCAATTGTTTGTTTTTGAACTTGTAAAACGTTTCGTTTCACATCAGGATCATAACAAACGATACCACCCAAGAATACTGTTGAAGCACCATTTAAAGATACAAATCGATCCGAAAATAAACCGCCAGTTAAACTTTCTGCAGAAGCAATTCGTTTATTTTTTGTTTGTAGCAGTGAAAACACTTTTTCTTCAAGTTTATCCCGGTCCACTCCATAAAAATATTCGCCGACTTCTTTCAAAATAATTGTTTTGGTACGTTCTAACAGTTCATTGGCTTCATTAGCAGATACCGCTTTTGCTGTTAAACGAATCGTAACGCCATCTTTGGCAGCAAGTGGAGCAATGGTTGGATTTTGTTGGGAAGCGATCAACTTACTTAATTTATCCTCAAGTGCAGACTCACCTATCCCCGTAAACCGAAGTACGGTTGACTGAATAACCATTTCACCATTAATATTTTTTAAAAATGGTAGTACATCGTCAGTAAAGAGTTGCTTCATTTCTCTTGGAACTCCCGGTAAAAAAATCCAAAAACTATTTTGATATTTAACAATATTTCCAGGAGCCATACCAACTTTATTAGTTAAAACTTTGGAATCTTTAAAAACTCTCGCTTGTCTTTTATTATTCGGTGTCATAACTAATTTTTGTTTTTCATAAAACTGTTTTATTTTTTCCATAGCGTTCGGTTCTTCGACGATGGACAGTTGGCTAATTTTTTGGAACGCTTCTCTTGATAAATCATCTGCAGTAGGTCCGAGACCCCCAGTAACAATAATGACATTGGAGCGCTCCTGTGCCTGCTGAAATATAGTTGATAGTCTGTCCAAATTGTCTCCTACAACAGTGTGAAAAAAAGTATTAATTCCATTTGCTGCTAATTGCTCAGAAATCCATTGGGCATTGGTATTTGCAATTTGCCCAAGTAAAAGTTCGGTGCCAACCGCAATTATTTCCGTATTTAATGTTTTATTCGTCATTTTGAATCCCTCATTACATGCCAATTTTTAATAAAGTATTCAATCCCGGACCACGCAGTTAAGATCAAGGCAATATACAAAAACAACATATCGATAGGGATACCTACGTAAGAAAATGGAAAGTTATGTAATAATAAAAATGCTATCGCACTTATTTGAGAAACTGTCTTTAATTTACCCATATTACTAGCGGCTAAAACAATTCCCTCACCAGCGGCTACTAATCGTAATCCAGTTACTGCAAATTCGCGGCTAATGATTATGATGACAATCCAAGCAGGTGCAAGACCCATTTCAACTAATAAAATAAATGCTGCCGATACGAGTAATTTATCTGCAAGTGGGTCTAAAAATTTACCCATATTCGTTACAAGATGATATTTCCTAGCATAATAACCGTCTAACCAGTCTGTAAGCGAAGCGATTAAAAATATAATACCAGCAACAAAATGAGAAATTGGCAAAGTTGTTGTCCCGATATTCCACTCTCCCCAGTCAAAAGGTATGCTAAGAATTAGAATAAATATTGGTATTAAACAAATTCGTGATAATGTTATTTTATTAGGTATATTCATTGTTTTTTCACCTTTCTATCGATCAAAATTTACTTGGCAGATAAGAAACCAACATGGCTAGCTTTGAGCGAGCCACCATCTATCATGAAAATAGGTTTGTTTTCATACAAAGGTATAGAACTTTCTTGACTCGCTCACTGGCTGAAAGCTCGGGCGTCCTGGGACTGGGACTGCGCTTACTCGTCCCATCGAAGGGCATTTACACTTTCGTTCGTCCCACCATAAAGATTTGTCTCAGGCGTAAGTCACTAGCACGTCAATCACTCGTAAGTGTAAATGAGGCTTTCGCTATAAAGGCTTGCACTTACTTAGCATAAGTGCAACATCACCTCTGTCTTTCGCCGAGAAGACCGACTAAGAACAGGCTCTCTGCCTAACCGTCGGCATCCCCCTAGTGATGAGGGCATGTTTTCTTTAACGATAAGCCAAGTTTTCTAAAGTTATCTCTGAATAAGTTATGTATTCATTTTTGCGAGCTCAAAAAACCCCTCAAGGATGGAGGGGCAAAACAATTATTCGTTTTGTTTTAAGTTAACCCATATTTTTTGGTGAACCGTTTTCTGTGGATCTATTGGGTATTCTAGTTCAACGTCATTTATTTTGATTGTAAGTCCATTAGCGTTCCCAACATTAAAATAAATTCTTTCTTCTTCCGAGACATCGATTGATTCAGATTCTGTATTTGCCTCTAATGTTGAAGCGACATATGTTTGTTCAGAAGCTCCTTTAACTTCAACATATACTCTGTCATGAACCTCAAAAGTTACTTCTGCCTTGTCACCAGTAAAAGTAAAATCAACTTCTGAAGTTGGGGAATTACCAGTTCCAGTTTCTACGACGGAGAAGCTAGCTTCAGAGGTGCTAGAATCTGATTCGGATTCGTCAGTTTCACCCTTATCTTCATTGGGATCATTTTCATTAGTCTCTTCTTCTTGACCCGGTTCATCAACATTTCGGATAATTTCATCACTTTCCTGATGCCCTTCGATTTCAGTATCGGATTTTGATAATGCTTGTTGGTACAAGGTCCAGGCAACAAAAATAATACCAATTACTAAAATTATAACAATAATAGTGGGAAGTAAAGAAAAAATGGAAGAACCAACTTTGGCAGGTCTAGTGCGTCTAGATCTTTCCATCCTTGTATATTGTACCGTCTGTTCCTCTTCTGTTTGAATTTTGTCCTCATCAAAATCTTGAAGAACTTCAGTTGGATCCAAGCCAACTGCCTGAGCATATTCTTTAATAAACGCTCTAGCATAAAAGCGACCCGGTAGAGCATGAAAATCATCCTGTTCGATAGCCGCAAGATATCGTTTTTGTATTTTTGTCATTTCTTGAACGTCATCGAGAGAAAGGTTTTTTGCTACCCTCGCTTCTCTAAGTATTTCGCCAATCCCCATTGTTAACACCATCCATTTTAAAAGTCAAACATTGAAAAATTATTCGAATCATTCTTTCTTTCAATTGAATCATATGTAATTTCTTCATTTTCATCACGCCGAATTTCAATTATATAATCGAAATCATCGATCGTATATTCGGTAGTTTGAATAAAAATATCAGGATGCTCTACAACTTTTGTTGCTGGTAGTTGCATAATTTCTCTAATTAATTGCCAATGCTGTTCGCTAGCCCTTTGTTGCGATACGACACCGTCAATTATATAGATATAGTCTTCCCCATATTCTCCTTCAATTAACTGATTTCTAACCGTTTGTTTTAATAAAGTGCTTGAGACAAACAGCCATTTTTTATTTGCACTTACACTTCCAGCTACAATTGATTCTGTTTTGCCAACTCGAGGCATGCCACGAACACCAATCAATTTATGTCCATCACTTTTAAATAGTTCAGACATAAAATCAACGAGCAACCCAAATTCTTCTCGTACAAATCGAACAGTTTTACGATCCTCAGTATCACGATGAATATATTTCCCATGCCTTACAGCTAATCGATCTCGTAATTTCGGTTTCCTAAGTTTTGTAATTTTTATCGTATCAACTTTATCTAGTATCGTTTTTAATCGTACTATATGCTCGTCATACTGAGATAAAAGTAACATTCCTCTTCTTGAATTTTCAATCCCATTAATCATAATAATATTAATGGATAACATTCCTAACAAAGAAGATATATCTCCTAGTAATCCTGGTCTATTATATTGTAACTCATATTCAAAATACCATTCCGTTCTATCCATTACTAATATCCTCTTTCTTTCATAATCACTCCTCCTAATTTTACCTAATCAGTAATGTAAATGCAATATAATCCGTGTTATTTCACAGGATATTAACTCCAATTTAATCTATATGCCCCAAAAATGAAATAAATGAAAAAGAAGCTAATATAACGACTAGCTTCTTTTTCATGTCTTAACTTTTATTGTTTTTGTACAAGCTTCATCATCGTACTAGCAATTGCTTTTTGTTCCTCAGGTGAAGCAGCATTCCAAAGTTCCTGTAAAACTCTTTCTTCTTTATTTTCAGGTTCAACATGCTGACTTAAATAATCACCTACGTGCTGTGCAATATTCGTAATTGCTTGATTACTCATACCATGATCTTTCGCTTGATCAATTTTATTGGATAAAAATTCTTTCCAAGTTGAAAAGTTGTCTAAAACTGACATGACATAACCTCCTTATTTTTATGTTTAGTATTTAACTATCACAAGTTATTATGCATAAGAAATAAGGAGTTTTACTTATTAAATTAGCGGCGCCTGTATCACCAGCCACCAGTAATATTAACAATTTCCCCTTGAATATAATTAGATCTTTCATCCATTAAAAAACTAACCGTATGTGCGACATCACTAGTCACTCCAACCCGATTAAGTGGGATATGAGCTATAATATCTTCTCGTTCTTCATTTAAAATATGCCGATTCATTTTCGTGTCAATAAAACCAGGGCTAACTGCGTTTACTGATACACCACTAGGTCCAACTTCTTTTGCCAATGCTTTAACAAAACTATTTTGAGCACCTTTTACAGAAGAATAGATTACTTCATTACTTGCTCCAACATCGCCCCATATTGAAGTAATAAAAATAATTTTTCCTGCTTTTCTTTGAATCATTTCAGGTAAAAAATGTTGTATTACTAACCAAGGCGATTTCACATGAAGAGAGAGCATTTCGTCCATTTCACTCTCTAGAACATCTTGAAACAAACCAAAATGAGCAGTGCCAGTTACATAAATAACGGCATGCACCGGATAGAATATATTTTCACACAATTGATGAACCTCAGTATTTTTTCTTAAATCCGCCCGCACTGTTTGCAACACTGTTTGTTCATCGAGTTCTTCCATTAACGTATTAATAGATGCTTTATTTTGATGATAATGAAGTATCAAAGAATACCCTTCTTTGGATAATTGCTTACTAATTGCACTTCCAATATCACCACTTGCCCCCAAAATCAAAACATTTTTACTCATCATTTCACCTAATTACTTACTTTGAATTTTACATATCGTTAATCGGTCTTCATCAATCCACTCTTTTAAAAATGCATTTATTTCTTCTAAAGATAATTCTTGAACATAGGAGGTAAGATGAAAGAAATCTATACCTGCAAAATAATAATTTACATACTGATTAGCGATTGATTCTAAAGAGTTCATCGATCTTAACAGTTGACCAATTCGTCTTTTCTTCATTACAGATAACATTTTTTCATCAAGCCTTAAGTCGTTTGTACTTAGTAACATTTCTTTTACCTGATTTGCAAAATCTTCTGGTTTCTCGGTATTGCTACTAATTAACGAAAAACTAAAATCTTCTTCTACAGTGGTGCTATATTCAAAACTGTCGTCAATTAAATGAGCTTCGTAAAGTTTTTCAAAGAATGGGCCACTTGGTGAAAAGAAATAATCAATTAACATACTTTGAATTGTTTCCTGTTTTAAAAATGCCTCTGTCGTTAAATGATGATTTGATTCCTTTATCCCTATAGTAACTTTCGGAATAGAAACAGGTAAATGAATCACATTTTCTTTCACCGCAACATGTTTTGGTTCATTTGGAATATCCCGGTCTATTTCATCTAACGTAGGGAAATCTTTTTGTCCTTGATTTTCTTCAATTACAGCCATCATCGTATTAGGATTGAAATTACCAGTGACGAATAACACCATGTTTGCTGGATGGTAAAATGTATTATAACAAGTATACAAATCTTCTTTTGTAATGGAGCTGATCGATGATACTGTTCCAGCAATATCGATATTTACCGGATGATTTTGGAACATATTTTTAATTGTCCCCATGAATGATTGCCAGTCTGGCTGATCATCGTACATCTTAATTTCCTGCCCGATAATTCCTTTTTCCTTCTCAACAGATTCATCGGAAAAAAATGGGTTTTGAACAAAATTTAATAATGTTTCCACATTCTGCTCTATCATTTTTGTAGCGGAAAAAAGATACGCTGTTTTCGTAAAAGAAGTATATGCGTTTGGAGAAGCACCTTGCTTTAAAAAATCGGCAAACACATCCCGGTCTTCTTTTTCAAATAATTTATGTTCTAAAAAATGTGCGACGCCATCAGGTACAGTGATTCTTTTCTTTTTCTGAATTGGAGTGAAGGTTCGATCCGTTGAGCCATAATTTGTCATAAATATTCCGTATGTTTTAGCTACTTCATGTTTTGGTAATAAAAAAACTTGTAAACCATTAGCTAGTTTCTTTTCGTAAATTGTTTCTTGGATTGCATCATACGTTATCTTATTCATTCACCTCACCACCCTCTTTAGTTAATAAATAAATCGTATCTAGCTCAATTTTTTCAGCAACTTGCACAATTTCATTTTTAGACACTTGCTTAATATTTTCAATAAAGTCATTCGGTAATAACTCTTTTTGACCAACCACTTGTTGGTACAATAATTCAATGATCCCTTGAGGATGATCTAGTGTTTCTTTCAATTCGCTAATAATCAACTCTTTCACTTCTTCTATTTCTGTCTCCGAATATTTGCCTTGTTTCATTTCCTGCATTTGTTCTTCTATAATGTTTCGTGCTTTTTCATAATTTTCTGCTTCAATGCCGCTAAAAACAAGGAGGAGACCTTTGTGACTTTCAATTCTAGATGATGCATAATATGCCAGACTATTTTTTTCCCGAACGTTTATAAATAATTTTGAACTTGGAAAGCCTCCAAACAATCCATTAAACACTTGTAAAGCAAAATAATCATCATCCTTATACTTGGTGTTTGTACGGTATCCAATGTGAAGCTTTGCTTGCTGAATTGGCTGTGTTTCAATTATTTCATTACTTTTTTTAATCACTTTATGATTTTCTTCGTTAGCTTCTTGGGGAGCAATTATGCTGTTACGATTAAAAATTTTAACAAGTTTTTCACTCATTTTTGCCTCATCAAAATCACCTAAGACATAAACGTCCATACGATCTTCTTGTAACAGTGATTTATAATAGTTATACATTTCCTCGCCATCTATTTTGTCTAAATCTTCGACATAACCGTTTGTATGTAATTCAAATAATTCGTCTTTACACATTTCATCAATTAATCGCATATTTGCATAAGCAATTTTATCATCGTAAATGGAACCAATTTTATTTTTTAACGTTAGCTTTTCACGTTCTACAATTTTATCGGGAAAAGTCTCTCCCTCAGTCCGCGGAGAAAAAATTATTTCTCGAAGTAGCTCTAGCGCTTCATCCATTACAGTAGTTTCATTATTTATAAACTTTTCGTTTGCAAATTCTAGACGAAAACTAAGGATATGATGATTACCTTTTTTTGCTCCATCAATAGATAAAACTGCCCCATATAAATCATCTAATTTCATCATTAATGCTTTTTCTGAAGGATAGTTCTCTGTACCTTGTTGTAAAATATACGGCAATAGTGCTCGTTTCGTTATTGTCTCTCGATTCAGCATGGCTTTACATTTTACGACAACATTAACTGTCTTAAACTTTTTGCTGACGATTGTATGAAAATAAATATTATTTTTATGTGTTTTCGTCTCAACCAATTCAATCATGTATCCATTCTCCTTTCCACCTTTAGGAATACCCTTAATGTAACATATTTACAACATTTTATACTAAAAAATGATGGATTGGTTATAACTATAAAAAATAAGGAATGACTATCTCCAAAAACGAATATGACAAAAAAGGAAGTTTGACATATTACTTTTTCTACAGTTGAAGGATACTGTGCAGTAATGAAAATTTGTAAACCTAGTTGGTAAACCATTGATTTCCATCGTGGAAATAAAAACGAAGCTACAAAGCAGAATACCGCTACGGAAATACATTCCGCTTTCCGCAGGCGGCTGATGAGCCTTCCTTGTGCTGCGCACTGCGTTGTCTCAC
>NZ_JBPPZG010000092.1:0-14996 GCF_051918545.1 Pseudogracilibacillus amylolyticus (SeqCode)
TTTAAAGGAAAATATTCATTTTATGATATTAATTGTCACATAAAAAAGAAAAATGTCAATGGAAAATTTTGCTTAAAGATTAAAGCGCTGAATTATTTAAAAAAACGCTGAATTCTTGATCGAAATCGCTGAATAAAAATTAGATTCGCTGAATTGAAGAACATTTGCGCTGAATTGTTGAACGGAATCGCTGAATCAATACTTTACATCCTTCATGAGGAAGGCGCTATTTTTTCATTTCACATGAAATCTTAGTAGCGCTGAATTATTTAAAAAAAAGCTGAATTCTTGGTCGAAATCGCTGAATAAAAATTAGATTCGCTGAATTGAAGGACATTTGCGCTGAATTCTTAGTCGGAATCGCTGAATCAATACTTTACATCCTTCATGAGGAAGGCGCTATTTTTTCATTTCACACGAAATCTTAGTAGCGCTGAATTATTTAAAAAAACGCTGAATTCTTGGTCGAAATCGCTGAATAAAAATTAGATTCGCTGAATTGAAGAACATTTGCGCTGAATTGTTGAACGGAATCGCTGAATCAATACTTTACATCCTTCATGAGGAAGGCGCTATTTTTAATTTCACACGAAATCTTAGTAGCGCTGAATTATTTAAATAAACGCTGAATTCTTGGTCGAAATCGCTGAATAAAAATTAGATTCGCTGAATTGAATGACATTTGCGCTGAATTGTTAGTCGGAATCGCCGAATCAATACTTTACATCCTTTATAAGGAAGGCGCTATTTTTTCATTTCACATGAAATCTTAGTATAATAGAATTGATTGTGTATGGAGATGATAATGTGGATGCTCAAGCTATATTAAAGAAATTAATTAATCGGCAACCTTCTGTAATGGATCAAAAATTTTTCAAACAATATGCTGTACTGCTGCCGCTTGTAGAAATTGAAAAGGAGATTCATATTTTATTTGAAGTACGCTCCCTCAAAATGAGAAGTCAACCGGGTGATGTTTGCTTTCCGGGGGGAAGGATCGATAAAGAGGATGCAAATGCGCTTGCATGTGCAATTAGAGAAACAACGGAAGAATTAGGGATAACTCCCGCCACGATTAGGCATGTCTTCCCATTGGACTATATCGTTGCTCCGGACGGTCGAGTAATATATCCGTATGCGGGGGAAATAATGAGCTTAGAAAAAATGGTGTTAAATAAAGCAGAAGTTGCAGAAGTATTTACAGTTCCACTCACCTTTTTTCTTGAAAAAGAACCGGATATTTATTATGTGAATTTAGAAGTTGTTCCTGAAGCAAACTTTCCATATCATCTCATCCAAGATGGTGAGGATTATGACTGGCGAACTCGTAAGGTAGAGGAACTTTTCTATAAATATAATGACAGAGTAATTTGGGGCTTAACAGCAAAAATAATTAAGCATTTTATTGAAATAATCCACACAAAAAAATGTATACCGAATGAAGGATGACAAATATGGTAAAACTTGAATTTTATACGAAACATAATTGTTCTTTATGTGACGATGCCTATGCACTTATTATGATGCTGAAAAATTATTATTCGTTTGAACTCGAAGAAAGGGATATTTATACAAACGACAGTTGGTTGGAGGAGTATCAGCTGTTAATACCTGCAGTACGAATTAAAGATACATTGTTAACGTGCGAAGCAATGAATTTACCACAATTAGAAAAAGCGTTACAAGAAAATATAGGAAAAAAGGATTGATTTTTCATTGAAGTGTATGATAGAATTTAAAAAGAAGCATCATACACTGCTTATTTTTTTACAACAAGTGGGACGAAAAGTTAACTATAGGGACATAATTGACCCGAGTGTTTGAGTGCAGTAGTTTCATCCTTCATGTTAAAGGAGTTTTTTGTGTGAAAGAATTAATCCATTTACAAAAAATAATCTACCCAGATTTACTGGAAACAATGCAAAACAGATATACCGTTCTTTATACGATTTATCTGTTTCAGCCGATTGGTAGAAGGGGAATCGTCGATCACACAAATATGCCGGAGAGATATATTCGTAATGAAATTTCCTTATTAGAGAACCAAGGATTAATTGATATTACGACGAAAGGAATGTTAATTACGGATGAGGGGAAAAATATCGTCGATCGATTGCACTCTTTTATTCGTGAGGTTTCCGGTTTAACTTCTTTAGAAAATGAATTAAGAAGTAAAACAGCAATTGAAAACGTCATTATTGTTGCTGGAGATAGCGATGTAGAACCATATGTGAAGCAAGCACTAGGTAGGGCAACTGTACAATTTTTGAAAACAGTCATGGAGGATAACGCAACAATTGCTGTTACTGGAGGAACAACCATGGCTGCTGTAGCAAATGCGATGGTTCCATTGGAAGGATTTGAATGTTTATTTGTTCCTGCCAGGGGTGGTGTCGGTGAAAAAGTAGAGAACCAAGCGAACACCATTGTCGCACAAATGGCGAAAGCTGAAAAAGGGGACTACAGATTGTTGCATGTTCCCGATCCATTAAGTGAAGATTTGTATCAATCCATGATTAAAGAACCTTCGATTATGGAAACACTAAATTTAATTAAGCATGCAAATATTGTATTACATGGAATAGGTGATGCCCTGACAATGGCCGAGCGAAGGAAAACTTCAGCCAGCACTGTCCAGCAATTAATTAACGAACAAGCAGTGAGTGAAGCATTTGGTTATTATTTCGATAAAGCGGGGAATATTGTTCACAAAGTAAGAACAATTGGAATCCATTTGGAAGATTTAAAGAATATTAATAAGGTTATCACTGTCGCTGGAGGAAAGTCAAAGGCTCAAGCAATTGCCTCTTACATGAAACAAGGTAAAAGCGATGTGCTCATAACGGACGAAGCTGCAGCGAAGGAAATTGTTAAAAAACATTTATTATAAAAAACAAATTAGGGAGGAAGTCAAATGACTGTAAAAATTGGTATTAATGGGTTTGGACGAATTGGAAGAAATATCTTTAGACAGGCATTAAAGAATGATGATGTTGAGGTAGTAGCAATTAATGACTTGACAGATGCAG
This sequence comes from Pseudogracilibacillus amylolyticus (SeqCode), assembly GCF_051918545.1. Lineage (NCBI taxonomy): Bacteria > Bacillati > Bacillota > Bacilli > Caryophanales > Bacillaceae > Pseudogracilibacillus > Pseudogracilibacillus amylolyticus (SeqCode). The sequence goes on from NZ_JBPPZG010000092.1 coordinate 3,030, forward strand.
ATATGTTGGCACATTTACTTAAATATGATTCTGTACATGGAAGACTTGATGCAGAGGTAGAAGTTGATGGGGATGATCTGATTATTAATGGTAAGAAAATCCACGTTTACTCTGAACAAGATCCGATCAATATTGGTTGGAAAGACCATGGTGTGGAAGTAGTGATTGAATCGACAGGCCGCTTCACAAATCGAAAAGATGCAAGTAAACATTTAGAAGCTGGTGCAAAAAAAGTTATCATTTCCGCGCCGGCAACAGATGAGGACATTACAATTGTAATGGGTGTGAATGAAGACGAATATGAAGCAGATAAACATGATATTCTTTCAAACGCATCATGTACAACAAACTGTTTAGCCCCTCTTGCCAAAGTATTACATGATAAATTTGGTATTCAGCGCGGGTTGATGACAACAGTTCATGCGTACACAAATGACCAACAAATTTTGGATTTACCTCATAAAGATTATCGTCGTGCTAGATCAGCAGCTGAAAATATTATTCCAACGTCAACCGGTGCAGCAAAAGCAGTTGGAAAAGTATTACCTGAATTAAACGGCAAGTTAAATGGGATGGCAATTCGGGTTCCTGTTCCAGACGGTTCTGTTGTCGATTTAGTTGCAGAATTGGATCAAAATGTAACAGTTGAAGAAGTAAATACTGTCCTAAGTGAAGCTGCTGAAGATGAGTTAAAAGGTGTTTTAGAGTACTCAGTTGAGCCGCTCGTTTCTACAGATATTGTTGGTAATACACATTCTTCTATTATTGATGGACTTTCAACAATGGTTCTAGAGGACAATATGGTTAAAGTAGTTTCATGGTATGATAACGAAATGGGTTACTCTTCACGTTGTATTGACTTAGCGAAGTTTTTAAAAGAAAAAGGACTATAATAAAAATCTAAATCTTTCGGACAAACTAATTAGGCTGGTGCAATAGAATTTTAAACATAGAAATATCCGAACTATAATTCAAATTTTTTCACTTAAAGTTTGTATTAGTTCGGATTTTTCTATCAGTGTCTTTGTAGCCTTTCCATAAACTGTGTAGTAAAATCGCCGTTGATTTTCGCTCCGGGCAGTACGCTTTCCGCGGGCACGGCTTCAGCCTCTTCCGGAAGCAAAAGGCGCTTCCTGCAGAGTCTTCAGACACGTGCTTTTCCCGCAGGAGTCGACTGCCCTCCACTACAATCAACTAGATCGGTGAATCCCCGGTATAGAACATTTATCCTCCACAGTACCAGCGGAGGAAATACACGGAGACTCCTATGGGAGGATAGGCCTAGATGAGACTACGTAGGAGCGAAGCGACGAGTAGGCTCAACAGCCGCCCACGGAAAGCGCAGTGTATTTCCGTAGCGGTAAGTTGATTACTAACCGAATTTACTGCCCAGTTTCCTTCAACTGTGTCCGAGCTTTCTTAAATCCATATAAAAATTATGTATTTAGAACAGACTGACGTATAATGGAAAAGGATATGTAATAACGTGAAGAAATGTAAAGGGGTTTTTTCATATGAACAAGAAAACGTTAAAAGAAATGGCGGTAAAAGGAAAAAGAGTTTTTTGTCGTGTAGATTTTAACGTCCCAATGCAAAATGGAACAGTTACAGATGATACACGGATTAAAGCCGCACTCCCAACCATAGAGCACTTGATTGATCAAGGTGCAAAAGTAATTTTAGCAACCCATTTAGGACGCCCAAAAGGTGAAATAGTAGAAGAATTACGACTTGATCCTATTGCAAAACGGTTAAGTGAGTTGCTTGGAAAAAAAGTTGCAAAAACAAATACTGTAATTGGTGAAGAAGTGAATCAAGCAATCGCAGCTTTACAAGACGGTGATGTGTTATTACTTGAAAATGTCCGTTTTGAGATTGGCGAGGAAAAGAACGATCCAAACCTTGTCAAAGCTTTTTCAGAAATGGCTGACATTTACATAAACGATGCATTTGGAACATCTCACAGGGCACATGCTTCTACAGCAGGTGTAGCTGAACAGCTTCCTGCAGCTGCCGGATTTTTAATGGAAAAAGAAATCGATGTACTTGGAAAAGCATTAGCGAACCCAGAACGACCATTTACAGCTATTATTGGCGGTTCTAAAGTAAAAGATAAAATTAATGTGATCGATAATTTTTTAGATATTGTCGATAATTTGTTAATTGGCGGTGGACTTGCTTGCACATTTTTAAAAGCAAAAGGGTATGAAATTGGAAATTCTTTATTAGAAGAGGATAAAATAGATTTAGCGAAAGAATTTATGAACAAAGCAGAAGAAAAAGGGGTAAAGTTTTACATTCAGACAGATGCAGTTGTGGCGGATGCGTTTAAAGAAAGTGCTAATAATAAAACAGTTGCCGCAAATGAGATTCCAGAAGGCTGGATGTGCCTCGATATTGGTCCTGAAACGGCAGCAACTTACCGTGATGTTATTTTAAATTCGAAACTCGTAGTTTGGAACGGACCGATGGGTGTATTTGAAATGGAAGCCTTTAGCGGCGGAACAAAGGCTGTCGCAGAAGCACTTGCAGAAACAAAAGGTTATACTGTCATTGGTGGTGGTGATTCAGCAGCTGCGGTAGAACAATTTGGATTAGCAGATAAGATGGATCATGTTTCAACGGGTGGCGGCGCATCACTCGAATTTATGGAAGGAAAAGATCTTCCAGGAATTGTTGCACTAGACGATAAAGAGTAAGGAGAGTATCTAATGCGAAAAAAAATAATTGCGGGAAACTGGAAAATGCATAAAACAAAACAAGAAGCTTTGTCGTTCATTGAATCGGTTAGAGACATCGACACAAATGAGCAAACAGAAGCAATTATTTGTGCTCCATTTGTATATTTACAAAGCTTAGTCGAACAAACAGAAGGTACAAATATTAAAGTGGCTGCTCAAACAATGCATTTCGAAAAAGAAGGTGCATTTACGGGCGAGGTTAGTCCGGTTATGCTAAGTGATATTGGTGTAACGCATGTCGTGATTGGTCACTCTGAGCGACGTGAATATTTTAATGAAACAGATGAAACAGTAAATAAAAAAGCCCTCGCTGCTTTTGAACATAGTCTCATTCCGATTGTTTGTGTTGGTGAATCATTAGAACAGCGTGAAGCAAACGAAACATTAGCCCATATAGAAAATCAAGTAAAGGTAGCTTTAAGTAATTTGAGTGAAGAACAAATTACAAAAACGATTATTGCTTATGAGCCGATTTGGGCTATTGGTACAGGGAAAACTGCATCTAGTGAAGATGCAAATGAAGTGTGTACACATATTCGTGAAGTAATTCGTCAACAAACTTCAGAGGAAATTGCTTCTCAAGTTACTATTCAGTATGGTGGGAGTGTAAAACCAGCCAATATTGAAGAGTTACTTAAAATGAGTGATATTGACGGAGCACTTGTTGGCGGAGCTAGTCTTGAAGCGGATTCTTTTAAACAATTAGTGGAAGCAGGGAATAATGCATCATGACAAACTTAGCGGCAATTATTATTTTAGATGGGTTTGCATGCCGAACTGAAGAACAGGGAAATGCAGTAGCACAAGCAAAAAAGCCGAACTTCGATCGATATTGGAACAGTTATCCGCATAATCAACTTCACGTAAGCGGTCTTTCTGTTGGTCTCCCCGAAGGACAAATGGGAAATTCGGAAGTTGGCCATTTAAATATCGGAGCAGGAAGAATCGTTTTTCAAAGTTTAACCAGAATAAATAATGCAATTGCATCAGGTGAATTTTATAAAAATACAACTTTTCTAAAAGCATTAGAACAAGTAAAAGCAAATAATAGTGCCCTTCATTTATTCGGATTGCTATCCGATGGTGGGGTTCACAGTCATATTGATCACTTGATTGCACTATTAAAATTAGCGAAAAAAAGCGATATAGAAAAAGTATATATCCATGCATTTTTAGATGGACGTGATGTCGGCCCTCAAACAGCATTAGAATACATAGAACAGATGGAAAACGAAATGAAGGAAATTGGGGTAGGAAAGTTTGCCACAGTTTCAGGACGTTATTATGCTATGGATCGGGATAAGCGTTGGCAACGAGTAAAATTGGCGTATGACGCGATTAAAGACGGTAAAGGACCTAAATTTAACAGTGCTGAAGCAGTTGTTCATGACTCATACGAAAAGGAAGTATATGATGAATTTGTCTTACCTTCAGTTATCATGAATGAGCGTGGGGAAGCAGTCGGTCCGGTTAATGATGATGATGCTGTTATATTTTTTAATTTCAGACCAGACCGAGCAATTCAATTATCGCAAACTTTCGCAAATGAGAATTTTAATGAGTTTGACCGGGGCGAGCGTAAAATAGAAAATCTGTTTTTTGTTCAAATGACAAATTTTAGTGATACGATTCAAGCGCCGGTTGCTTTTGATACAATTAATTTAACGAATACAGTCGGTGAAGTCCTTGCAAAAAATGACAAAAAACAGTTGCGGATTGCTGAAACAGAAAAGTATCCACATGTTACGTACTTTATGAGTGGTGGTCGTGAGGAAGAATTTGCGGGAGAAAAGCGAATCTTAATCGATTCCCCTAAGGTCGCAACGTATGATCTAAAACCGGAAATGAGTGCTTATGAAGTAACCGATGCATTACTCGAGGAATTGGAAAAAGGCGAACTGAATGCTGTTATTTTAAATTTTGCCAACCCAGATATGGTTGGACATTCTGGAAAATTGGAACCAACGATTAAAGCGATTGAAGCAGTTGATGAATGTTTAGGGAAAGTGGTTGACAAAATTATTGAACTAGGCGGCGAAGCGATTATTACAGCTGACCATGGGAATTCCGATGAAGTTGTTACACCTGATGGTAAGCCAATGACTGCCCATACGACAAACCCAGTACCAGTGATTATAACGAAAAAAGGAATAACGGTTCGTAATGGGGGGATTTTGGCAGATTTAGCACCAACATTGTTAGAGTTATTAGGAATAGAACAACCGAAAGAAATGACCGGAAAATCATTAATAATGGATTAATTTTGGGTCCAATTCCAGGACATGGACATCCAATACGTCAAGTGGATTCTCAAGATGTCGAGTCGATCACCAATACGTCGAGTGGATATCCAAGATGTCGAGTCGATCACTAAGACGTTGAGTGGATTCTCAAGATGTCGAGCCGTTCACTAAGATTTTGATTTTCAACCTGCAGTAGTCCTAAGCTTTAGGAAAATTTTATTAAAAAATATATTCAATATAAAGGAGAGATTTGAAATGCCTTATATTACAGATGTTTATGCTAGAGAAGTGCTCGACTCTCGTGGTAACCCAACAGTGGAAGTCGAAATTTCAACAGAATCAGGTGCATTTGGAGTTGCTTTAGTTCCGAGTGGAGCGTCAACAGGAGAATATGAAGCTGTTGAACTAAGAGATGGTGATAAAGATCGCTATTTAGGTAAAGGTGTTTTAAAAGCAGTTGATAATGTCAATGAAAAAATTGCTCCGGAGCTGTTTGGACTTGATGTTACTCGACAAAATATTATCGATGCAATTATGATTGAGCTTGATGATACAGAGAACAAAAGTAATTTAGGAGCAAATGCTATTTTAGGCGTTTCCATGGCGGCGGCTCATGCAGCAGCATCACACTTAAATATTCCTCTATATAATTATTTAGGTGGATTTAATGCAAATGTTCTACCTGTACCGATGATGAATATTTTAAATGGTGGAGAACATGCAGATAACAACGTTGATATCCAGGAATTCATGATCATGCCGGTTGCAGCACCTTCGTTTAAAGAAGCTGTGCGTATTGGAGCTGAAGTTTTTCATGCACTTAAAAAGGTATTACAAGATAAAGGACTTAATACTGCAGTAGGTGACGAGGGTGGTTTTGCACCTAACTTGTCTTCCAATGAAGAAGCATTACAAACAATTGCAGAGGCGATTGAAGCAGCAGGATATAAAGTTGGAGAAGAAGTTCAACTTGCAATGGACGTTGCGTCATCCGAATTTTACGAAGACGGAAAATATAATTTAAAAGGTGAAGGTGTTGTTCGTACTTCTGAAGAAATGGTCGATTGGTATGAAGAATTAATTGAAAAATACCCGATTATTTCGATTGAAGATGGACTCGATGAAAATGACTGGGAAGGTCATAAACTACTTACAGAACGAATTGGAGCACGTGTTCAATTAGTTGGAGATGATCTTTTCGTAACAAACACAGAAAAACTTGCGCAAGGCATTGAACAAGGTGTTGGAAACTCTATTTTAATCAAAGTGAATCAAATTGGAACATTAACCGAAACATTTGAAGCGATTGAAATGGCAAAACGTGCTGGTTATACTGCTGTAATCTCGCACCGCTCAGGAGAAACGGAAGATGCAACAATTGCAGACATAGCTGTTGCAACAAATGCTGGACAAATCAAAACCGGTGCACCATCCCGAACAGACAGAGTGGCAAAATATAATCAATTAATCCGTATTGAAGACGAACTTGCCGGAATCGGTGAATACGCTGGATATGAAGCTTTTTACAACTTAAAGAAATAAAACGAATTGGAAAAATCATCAGTGTGATAGAACGCTGATGATTTTTTTATGGGGTAATTGCTCTGAATTCATGAATGATGTGGATAAACTTTTCCTTATGGTTAATTGTCATTTCCCGTGGATAAATCACGAATTGCGTGGATAATTGCTTTTTTCCGTGATTATTTCATAGTTTGCGTGGTTAAATTCAGATCTTCGTGGTTAATCCGTGTTTCCTCTGGATAAATCGTAAACTCTGTGGTTAAAAAACAATTCATTTAAAAATGTCTGCAAACTCGATTACAATGTACATAAGCAATCGTTAAAGAAAGGGGCATGAAAATGTACGTATTGGTAGTAGGGGCAAACGGACAAATTGGAAAACAGCTCATTGACTTATTAAAAGAGAGTGAACATACTCCCGTGGCAATGGTAAGAAAAGAAGAACAGGCAAACGAGTTTCAACAAAAAGGTGTTAAAGCGGTAGTGGCAGATTTAGAAGGTAGCGTTGAAAAGATAGCAACAGCAGCTGCCGGCTGTGATGCAGTTGTATTTACTGCAGGGTCTGGGGGTCATACAGGTGCAGACAAGACTTTATTAGTAGATCTCGACGGTGCAGTGAAAACGATTGAGGCTACCAAGCAGGTTGGAATCAAGAGATTCGTTATGGTAAGTGCATTTCAGGCAAATAACCGAGAAAATTGGAATGAAAAAATCCGTCATTATTATGTCGCTAAACATTATGCTGATAAAGAATTGTTAAGAAGTGGATTAACGTATACGATCGTTCGACCAGGTGGACTGACGAATGATCCTGGCACAGGGAAAGTGTTGATTGGTGAAAATTTATCCAAAGGCGGGAAAATTCCAAGAGCGGATGTTGCTAAAATTGTTTTTGCCTGTTTGGATAATGAAAAAACGTTTAACCGCTCATTTGATGCATTAGAAGGGGAAGAAGTTATCGAGAATGCATTCGAAAGATTATAGTAATAAAAAAACTTAATGATATAATGAAGCTATAAACTGAATATAGGAGAAATAGGTGTAATAAAGAAATTATCTTTATTGCTTAAAAGGGAAGTCCGGTTAAAATCCGGCGCTGTCCCGCAACTGTGTATAGGAGCGATTCGAAATAATCCACTGTTTTCCATATTTATGAAGACGGGAAGGATCGAAAAGCGATGATTATGAGCCAGGAGACCTGCCTATTTGATCTCGTACATCAGTTCCTACGGAGGATAGGAGGTGTTGGTAAAAAAGCGCGGTGATTTTTAAATAAAGACGCCGAGGCTTATTTTGATTTGAATCATACACAACGAACAACCTTCTTTTATAGGGGTTGTTTTTTTAGTGGAAAAAGACTATGGAGGTGTTCAAACTGTACGGAACAGTAAATTACTTCATCGAGCGATTGCAGACAACGATAATGAACAGGCTTGTTATAGAAAAGAGTCTTTCACTCGAAGAAGGGTATATAAAATTAATAAATGATATCCAAAAATTAGATGAAGTAAAAGTAGTGAAAGAGACTTATTTTGCAAATTTAAACAAAGCTTATGAAATAGTGAATGAACGAGTGGCAGGTCGCCAAAAAGCAGATCCGTTAGAAATATAAGTTTAATTCAGAAATACTATTAATGATAATGGGGTTGTCCTAAAAATATAAAAGGACACCCCTTAGTTCATTTCGCCGCTTTTTTCGCTGTTGTCGTTTTTTTCTTCGGTTTTGTTTTTTCTTTCTTTGCTTTATCCAAAGATGCTTGGAGTGCATCCATTAAGTTAGTAACATTGTCTGGTTTCTTCTGCCCTGCTTTACCGGTAACTGTTGCAGTTTTGTCGGCTTTCTTATTTTCGATTGTCTCAAGTAGCGCGGCACGGTATTCATCTGTGTACTTCTCTGGATCAAACGTTGTTGTCAGTTGGTCGATTAATAATTTTGCAGTATCCAGTTCTTTCTTCACAATTTCTACTTTTTCCGGTACATTAGGTACATCTTGAACCTTACGTACTTCATCTGGATAATGAATCGTTTCTACAACGAGTGTATTTTCATAAAAGCGAATTACAGCAAGCTGTTCTTTTGAGCGAATCATCATCTTCGCTACACCAATTTTTCCAGTTTCCTCTAAAGCGGTACGAAGTAGAGAATATGCTTTGGATCCGCCGTCACCAGGTGATAAATAATAACTTTTTTCGAAATAAATTGGATCAATTTCTTCTAATTTTACAAAATCGATAATTTCAACTGCTTTATCCCCCTGTTCTTTTTTAAGCGCTTTTAAATCTTCTTCATCTAACATAACGAATTTGTCTTTCGTAATTTCATACGCTTTAACGATTTCTTCTTCTTCTACTTTTCGATCGCAAACCGGACATACTTTTTGATACTTAATAGGTGTTTGACACTCTTTGTGAAGTTGTCTTAATTTCACATCTTTATTTTCTGTGGCAGCATGCATCTTTACAGGAATATTGACTAGTCCAAAACTGATGGTTCCTTTCCACATGGTATGCATGAAAAGACGCCTCCTTTTCAATTTAGTTTGTGTATGCTTTTGCATTTTTATCCTTTAAAAAGCACAACTTATCATTAAGGAACGGAGGAGTGAAAATAAAATGGAATTAATGCAACCTATCCCAACAGCAAAAATAATCCCGAAAAAAGATTGGATTTATGAAGTCAAATATGATGGTTTCCGTGCGTCGCTATTGTGGAGCAAAAATAATATTCAAATTATTAGTAGGAATAATATAGATTTAACTGAAAATTTCCCTGAAGTTTTAGCTTATTGTAAAGAAATTGAACCGATTTTTACTGGAAATTTACCTATTCAATTAGACGGGGAATTAGTTGTGCTAAATAATGCGTATCAAGCTAATTTTTCAGCTATACAAAAACGTGGTCGCTTAAAATTAAAAGAGAAAATTGCCAAACTTTCAATCGAGAGACCAGCTACATTTATTGCTTTTGATCTGTTGCAACAAGGTCAAAAAGATTACCGTCAAACGTCCTTAAAAGACAGAAAAAAACAGTTAGTTAATTTATTTAAAAAGCTAGAAGGAAAAGAGGATAAGCCCCTACAAATGATTAAATCATATGAAAACTATGAAGAAATTTCTGCTATTGTTTTTTACCATAAAGGTGAGGGCATTGTGGCGAAACGAGCCTCAAGTTTATATGTACGTGGGAAAGCACACAGTGATTGGTTAAAAGAAAAAAACTGGCGAAAAATACATGTTTTTCTAACAGCATATGATTTAAAAAATGATTATTTTCAAACCGGGATTTATCATCATGCAACAACGGTTTCTATTGGAAAATGTAAACATGGTTTAAGTGAAGAAGAAATGTCGTCATTAAAAAATGTATTTATGGCAAACGGTGAAAAAGAGGAACAAATGATGAAATTACCTCCAGCAATATGTGCCTCCATTTATACATTAGATTTACATGACCACGAATTGCGAGAGCCGGAATTTGCTGAACTACTTCCAACATTAGCGCCAGAAGATTGTACGAAAGAAAGGTTGGAATTGGATTTAGCTATGCTACCTGAAAAAGTAGATATATCAAACGAAGATAAAATCTTTTGGCCAAAAAAACGTCTCACAAAAGGTAACTTACTTATATATATGCGAGAGATTTATCCGTATATTATTCCGTACGTACAAAACCGAGCTCTTACTGTTATTCGCTGTCCAGATGGAATAGAAGAAAAATCTTTTTTTCAAAAAAATTTACCTAGTTATGCACCTGATTATATTGATTATATGGAAGAAAAGGATAAACGGGTTCAAATTTGTAATCAATTAGAGTCGCTTATATGGTTTGCAAATCATAGTGCGATTGAATATCATGTCCCATTTCAAACAATTGATAGCATGTATCCAAATGAAATTGTATTTGATTTGGATCCACCTAGCAGAGAACAGTTTGTGCTCGCAATTAAAGCGGCGAAGATGATCAAACAATTGTTAGATGGACTAGAACTCATTTCATTTATTAAAACTTCGGGAAATAAAGGGCTTCAAATTCATATCCCAATTCCAACTAATCGGTTAAGCTTTGAGCAAACTGCCATTTTTACGGAAACAATCGCAAAAATTGTCGTAAATGCAGCACCAGATCTTTTTACGATAGAACGTTTTAAAAAGAATCGCGGAGGACGTCTCTATATTGACTATGTCCAGCATGGAAAGAACAAAACGATTATTGCTCCTTATTCTCCACGTAAAACAGAAGACGCAACTGTTGCAACACCATTATATTGGGAAGAAGTTACCGAGAATTTGGAGCCGAACCAATTTACGATAGAAAATGTTGTAGAACGAGTTAAAACAGTGGGATGTCCTTGGATCTTTCATTTTGAAGCGGCAAGGGAACAAACGTTAACGAAAACACTCGATTTAATTCGGTCAAATTAACAGAAGAGAGAGAATATACTTTCAAAAATAGTAAAACACTTTATAATACTATTAAAAAGGGGGGCGATAAGATGGAAATTGATGTTATTGTCATTGGAGCAGGACTCGCTGGACTTGTAGCGACTACGGAAATTGCACAGAGCGGAAAAAAAGTATTGTTACTTGATCAAGAAGGTGAACAGTCATTAGGTGGTCAAGCATGGTGGTCGTTCGGAGGATTATTTTTAGTAGATTCACCTGAGCAAAGACGTATGGGAATAAAAGATTCTAAAGAATTAGCTTGGCAAGATTGGCTTGGAAGTGCTGAATATGATCGATTAGAAGATGAAGATTTTTGGGGACTGAAATGGGCTGAGGCGTATGTTGATTTTGCTACATATGAAAAACGTGATTGGTTATATGAAAAAGGAGTCCGCATTTTCCCAGTAGTCGGTTGGGCTGAGCGAGGAGGGTATTTAGCAGAAGGTCACGGAAACTCTGTACCTCGTTTTCATATTACTTGGGGGACTGGACCAGGCATTGTGGCGCCATTTGTCAAATTACTCCATCAACAAATAGAGGCAGGATCCGTTACATATTTACCTCGTCATCGTGTGGATGAATTGATTGTAAAAAATAATTCCATTTCAGGAGTTACTGGAGCTATATTAGAGCCGACTTCTATCAGAAGGGGAGAAGAGAGTTCACGAAAAGAAATTGGCGATTTTTCGTATGAAGCACAAGCGGTCATTATTTGTAGTGGTGGAATAGGGGCAAATTTTGATTTGATTCGTAAAAATTGGCCTGAGCGATTAGGAAAAGCTCCAGAAAAAATGCTTTCAGGTGTTCCAAAGCATGTAGATGGACGTATGCTTGAAATTACGGAAAGAATCGGAGGTCGTATCGTCAATCGTGACCGAATGTGGCACTATACGGAAGGGATTAAAAATTGGAGTCCGATCTGGGAAAAGCATGGCATTCGTATCCTTCCCGGTCCTTCTTCCATGTGGTTTGATGCAGAAGGAAATCGATTCCCAGTACCCAACCTACCAGGTTTT
>NZ_JBPPZG010000093.1:0-14949 GCF_051918545.1 Pseudogracilibacillus amylolyticus (SeqCode)
CTTAAATTTAGTACCCAGATTTGTAAATTGTTCCCAAAAGAGCGCTGAATTAGTTTTCGGCAAATTTACTTTCGTAATTTGGGATTATCATATTGCATGAGAACTCCTCCCAAACTTTCTTCATATCAGTTAATACGACCCTTAATCAAACAGAGGTATACTTAGCATCATATAATTATACCATTAAACAACAAAAAGAAGGATTTTATCGCTTTTTATAGAAATATAGTAAGTAAGAGAATTCTATAAAAGTAGGTGCGCATAATGATAATAAATAAAGATGAACAGAAAAAGTTAATGGAATTATTTTTTGTCAAATACGAAAAAGGACTTATGCCAAAAAAAATAGAAATTTCTACAAATGATTTTACTGAGTTAGTTGAAATGTTTAAAAAAATAACGAATGACAAAATAATGATTGAAAAACGTGGGGCTTATATTGATATTTATACACTTTCTGGAACGATTGATGTTCGTCTAAGAAGTGATCTTGCACCTTTTCCTACGATGGTGATTGTTGGATTTGCTTTTGAACCAAAAAGGCAAGGTATCGGCACAAAATTTTTACACTGGTTAAAAGATTTCTCAGTTCAAAGAGGTTTTCAACGTTTAATGATTGAAAACTGCAACACAGAGGCAAGTGTCTCCTTTGCGACAAAACACGGATTTTTACCCCTATATCAACAAACCGTTTCAGGGCTTGATTTTGACTTTGGCAAAAGCTATGAAATGTACCTAGATGCAACTCTTGTTAAACAAGTTAGGTAAGAAGTTTAAGTCTGAGCTAATGCTTAGACTTTTTTGTGAGCTTGCAGTGGGCAAAATCCCTATGTTTTACCAAACTTTCAACAGTAGTGGACATTATCTAACTTCCTTATGTGAACCTCCCCCACTAATTACTAACGCAATTTGAAGGGGACTGCGCCTTCGCTTTTTATTTTAAATTGCCTTTAACTTTTCCTTTTTTAAAATAACTTTGATTCTCCTCTTTCCACTCGTTATATAACTTGTGAAATCGTTTTTCATCAGAATCACTGAAACCTTCATAAATCACTTCATCTATATTTTCCTCATTAAAATAAAATACCTCATCATGAATAAGACCAAGCGGATAAAAGCACCCCGAATAATCAAACATTAATTTTTCTCCATCTATTTCCTTGATAGGACCACGATTTAAAATCATTAGTTTATTCGTACGTTCCTTAAGATAGACAATTGATCCAATTGGTAGCAATAGCCGGACCTCCTGTTACAATTATAGTTTCAATAGCAATTTTAAAAAGGAGTATGAATAATTGCTTCACTTAACATCCTCTATTCCATTTTCATATAAGCCAACATGACAGTCAATAATGGAAAAGGCTTAATTATTTGTAGGTCAATAGGACTTACATCACTTACAAATTCAGGCAATTTTTACAACAGAAGATCTTGATAAATATAGAATTAAAATAATAGTAATGACTAAAGAAATCAGATATACCTGAAATTAAAAACGAAAATGGAACCGCTAATTTCATTAACATAGAGGATGTTCCAGCTACTCTTCCTAATAAATGATTCGGTGTAGTGGACTGCCGTAATGTGGAATAATGTATCCCCATCGTTGCACCTCCAAAACCGATTAAAAACATCCCAATGATTAACAGAATCCAAGTAAACGAAAAAACTAATAAAATATATCCAATAAGGTCAATAAAGAGTGCTAGAATCATAATAATACCGCGTTTAAAATAACGCAGTGATTTTTTGGCAATTGATGCTGCAATAATACCTCCAACTGCTGAACTACCAAGGATAATTCCGATTTGCGCTTCCGTTAATTTTAAAATATCTACAGAATAAAATATTAGGACAGCCAACGTAAATGCTCTAGCAATATTAGCCAGCAAAATTACTATAGTTAGAACCCATAAATCCTTATTCTCACGTAAACTTATCCATCCTTCTTTTATCTCATTAACAAATGTACTTTCTTGCTTTTTTTTCATTCCTTGATGAGAGGGTATTTTTACAAATCCGGTGAAAATAAATAAGACAAGAAAACCAATCATGGTGAAGAATAATCCATTCGTGTAGCTAAAGGAAAGTAGTAGCATTCCGGCAAATGCTGGCCCAATGATTTCAATCGTAGATGATGCTAAAGTTATGGAGGAATTTGCTTCTGTCAGTTGTTTTTCAGGAACTAAATTAGGGATTGTACTATGGAATGCATTGCCAAACATATAAGAAGACGTATAAAGAATAAAACCGAGTGCATAAATGAGCCATAACTGTATAGTTGATGTGTATAAAAGAAATATAAGTGCACATAAAACTAAAATCTGAGCAAGAACAGATAGCATTAATATTTTCTTCCGGTGGTATCGATCAACGAGTACACCTATAAAGACGGCAAGGGCTATATTTGGAATAAATTCAATCGCCCTCATACTACTCATAGCTAAAGGGGAATGTGTTAAATCATAGATGATTAAAGGAAGGGAAATTGTGAAGATATAAAAGGTAAATGTAGCAATAGCATTGCCAGACCATAAAAACATAAACCCCGGGTTTCTCCAAACACTTTTATACTTAGGTGAACTTTCTACTTCTTTCAACTCCATGAACAAGTACCTCCTATACACCTTTATTTTTCCATATTTATGTATAAATTCATTTTCATGTATTTACTACACCTTGTCAATAGGGAGTTGAGACTACAGTAGTTTTTCACAAATAAAAGACCTTCTAGATTATTTTGGAAGCACTACGGTGACACTTCTTGTTCTAAATGAATAAACTATCCGAAAAAGGAGTTTTCTAATTGTATAATCAATGTCCTGAAGACCATTATCCATATGTCATACAACCCGGGGATACATTGCAATTTATCGCGAATAGATTGGAAGTTCTGCTTTCAAGAATACTAGCTGCAAACCCAGGAATCGATCCGTATAATCTACGTATTGGTCAAATTATCTGTATTCCGGCTTGTCCTCCAAACCACAAAGCATATATCATCCAGCCGGGGGATACGTTATATGAACTCGCCCGTACATTTAATGTTACGATCGCTAGTATCTTAGAAGCAAATCCTAGTGTAGATCCACAAAGTTTGCGTGTGGCACAAAGAATTTGTATTCCCACGGCTTGTGCTCCTACCAACCCGGATATTAGACTGCAAATAACTCAAATGCAAAATGAGATAGATAGGTTGAAGGCAAAATTAAGCAAAAGACAATAAAACTTATAATAATCTAAAGCGTTTATGGTTCCATATCGAAACGTGCAATTTCTTCTTCATCTAACTCAATTACTAAAGTTGCTTCCAATGCTTGCTCTATAAGTTCTTGTAACGCTTTTTCAGATGGTACAGCCTGGGATACCTCGGAGTTTTCTTCACTTACCCCCAAATCAAAATAAATAGAAAATTTCTCTTCTTGGTCGGGTTCAATGGAGGTCGCGTATGTTTTACCAAGACCTAACCCAGTATCCTGATATTCAGAAGGATTAAAAATATTGAAACCGATAATATTTTTTGAGGTGGCAACTAACGTATCGTGAGGATGAATTTTAATTTCCAAATTTTTATCTTCTATTTGATTAATTTTTTTACTGCCAATATTTTTAATGGTAAATTCGTAATGTAGCACTATTGGTATAAGTTCCTGTCCTTTTTGTTCTCCTTCTGTAATTACAATTGCTCCAGTCTTTTCTTTATCTTTCACTATTTCTACTTGAGTTTCAACAAGTTCAACAGCATAATCCGAAGAACAAGATGCGACTAACATAAAAATAATTAAAAAGAAAAATATACGAATCTGTTTCATTTTGTTTCCCTCCTTTTCTATCCCCTTTTATAAAGCGCTTACATATATATTCATGAAAACACCTGCATTTTACAGCTCCTCCAAACAAATATGTAGAAATTATCTATCATTCTGTTCCTCTCGATTCCATCTCTTATAATAAGTATATGATAGATAACTGCACTTTTTCACAAATATTAATTGCCTTTTACATCAGGCAAAGTCGGTTGGAGTCGGGAAGAGTTAGAAAAAAGCAATAAATGATTTTCCAACTATACTAATTTTTGATCGCAATTACTTGAAGTCTTTTATAATCTGCTACCCAATTTCCTTCCTTATATAACTCATTTTTTAACTTTTGTACAATTTCATGATAAATCACTGTTCTATCCTTCTTAAAAAATTCCGGGAAAAAATCATCCGCAAAACTGTCTAACCAATATTCTAACCCTTTTTCTCCATCTGGAAGAGTAGTCGGGCGATCAAATAAATTTGCGAATGTAACTGTGAACCCATGCTTCTCAAGCAAGGATGTATATTCCCCGATACTTGGAAAATACCACGGATTTCTAGTATCGACTGAATCAATACCATAGTTTTCTTGAAGAACCTCTTCAATTCCACGAATAATTCTCATCACATTACCGGATCCACCGAATTCAGCAACAAATCTTCCATTGGGCTTCAAAATCTTTTCAATTGTTTCCACGACTTTTTCTGCTTGTGTTATCCAATGTAGTGCTGCATTTGAGAAAACAGCATCAAATTTTTCCTCTCGACGATAGTCTACAGCGTCGGCGACTTGAAAATTCAATCCTGGAAATTTCGCTCGTGCTTTCTTAATCATTTCGCTAGAAGCATCAATTCCTGTTACAACAGCGCCTGATTTGGCAATTTCTTCAGTTAAATCCCCTGTTCCACATCCAAGATCTAATATTTCTTCTCCTTGTTTTGGCTGTAGGAGTTCCACTATTCCTTTTCCATATCTAGATACATAACGTAACTTATCATCATATACATCTGCATTCCATACATTGATTGACATAAAATATCATTCCTTTGTAATAGAAATTTAAATTCATACTTATTGTTTAATCGTTCATATTATTGTAGCATAGGATTGATTACATGACACGATGGCATTACAATCTAATGCAACATTTAAATGTTTTCAAAGAGTCTGAAAATGCGCTTATTAAATTAAACGTCAGGAGATTAAAAATGAATTGGGAATTAATTAGTTCGTATGAATATTTAAGAGATGTTGGAATTGCAATCGGTATTTTTTTGTTATTTCTTCTATTTCGAAAAATATTTACAAAGTATGTATTTTCTTTTCTACTAAAATTAAGTCGAAAAACTCGGAGCAATTTTTTTCCTAACATATTTTTAGCATTTGATAAACCGTTCCAATGGTTTTTCATTATTATCGGGATCTATTTATCTGTGAAGTATTACCCGTATCTTAATCATTTGAATCCATTGTTCATTAAGATTATAAAGGCAGCAATTATTTATATTATTAGTTGGGGATTTTTTAATTTAGCGTCAACATCTTCTGTGATTTTCCGGTCGATTAATGAAAAAACAAATATAAAAATTGACGAAATTTTAATTCCATTTTTATCCCGAACAATTCAATTTATCATTGTCGCAGTTAGTGTGACCGTTATTTTACAAGTATTTGATTATGAAATTGGAGCTTTAATCACCGGATTGGGGATAGGTGGACTTGCGATTTCACTTGCTGCACAAGATGCGTTAAAAAATTTATTTGGCGGGATCGTCATTATTACCGAAAAGCCGTTTACAATTGATGAATGGATTTACACACCAAGCGTAGAAGGTACAGTAGAGGATATTTCTTTTCGAAGTACAAAAGTCCGGACATTTGCCCAAGCACTAGTGACGGTGCCAAATGCAACGTTAGCAAATGAACCGATTACGAATTGGAGCAAAATGGGAAAACGACAAATTACTTTTAATTTAACTTTATCTTATGATACACCGAAAGAAAAAATCGAATATGTCGTTCAATCCATACGAGATTTATTAAAAAATCATCCAGAAATCCATCAAGAAACCATATTTGTTACCGTCGATGAATACGATGAATATGGACTTGATGTACTCTTATATTTCTTTACGAAAACGACAGAGTGGGGGAAATACCTTGAAATTAGAGAGGAAATTAATTTGAAAATTTTAGGTATTGTTGAAGAAGCAGACGCTGAAATTGCTATTCCTGCCCAAAAACTTTATACAGATGACCCAAACGAGGACTTACTCAATAGGGTAAGAGGAGAGGCAGAAGAATCTTAAAATCCTCTGATAATGTCATCCCTTCAATAAATAATATATTTACGTAAAGGAGTTACAGCAATGGTATTAAAACATGTTCTTTTTCGTCGTCATAATTTGCTTGTTTTACTTCTACTCGTACTTACAGCAAACATTACTCTTTATCACACTGCTTTTGGGGTAAGCGTTCTTCCAGATAAGCCAAACGGAGTTGTGTTCGGTTCTATCATTGATCTCGCGCTTATCACACCCCTTCTGTTTATTGCTTGGAAACAAAATTGGAATGTAAAAAATATAACTATTGCAATTGCAACTGGACTTGTACTTGTACGTTTTCTAATTCCGATTGAATATTTGAAGCCATTTGTTGCAGTAACATGGATGGGTTTTGCCGTTGAAGGTGCGATTGTTTTATTGGAAGTATTCCTACTTTTTATATTAATTAAATACTTACCATCAATTATCCGTTCCGTTAAAGATAGTTCTTTACCAACAGTATTTTCTTTTCCAGATGCTGTTGATAAACATATAAAGTCATCAACCTTAATCAAAATTATTTCTTCGGAAATGCTGATGTTTTATTATGCGTTTGCAAGTTGGAACAAGATTCCTAATACTAATAAAAATACATTTACCTTACACAAGAATTCGAGTTTCATTGCCATGCAAATCATGCTTATTCACAGTATCGTTCTGGAAACAATCGTTATTCATTGGTGGATTCATGACAGATTTTTTATTTTATCGGTTATTTTACTCGTTTTAAATGTCTATTCGATCATCTTTTTCATAGGAAATTTACAAGCGATCCGTCATAACGCTGTAAAAGTTAGCGGGAATAGTATCTATATATCATTTGGTATAATGAAGCGAATCAAGATTAACATGGACAATATCGAGGAAATAATTGATGATCCAGAAGTTCTTCAAAACAAACTTCCGAAAAATACAATTGATTTCATAGCACGGGACTTTGAAGAGGTTAACCCTCATGTCATTTTAAAGTTAAAAAGACCAACGAAAGCTCAGCTATTATTTGGCTTAGAAAAAGAATTTGAATATATAGCCATACGATTAGATGAACCAAATAGATTTAAAGAAGTATTAATGGAAAAGGCGGTATAACAATAGCATACTTGCCTGATTCTTATGGCGATAATATGAGCGCCATTATCTCCCGGCTGTTAAATGTGGTAAGATATTAAAGGACATTTTTAACAGACAAGGAGATTTAATCAATGTGGTTTATTTTTTCTATCTTAACAGCATTCGCTTGGGGAGCGGCAAATCTGTTTTATAAAAAAGGCTCCAACCCGGATGACAAATTCAGTCATTTAAAAATTGTTACGATGGTTGGCTTTGTAATGGGAATTCACGCTGTATGTTATATGGTTATCAAAGACATTACCTTTGATCCATTTGATATGGTTCGGTATTTTCCCGTTTCATTTATGTATATTTTGTCGATGACGATTGGGTATATCGGGCTAAGATATATTGAATTATCGATCGCAGCACCTGTGCAAAACTCAGCCGGCGCAGTTAGTGCTATTTTATTATTTATCTTTTTCCCTAGAGAAATGAGTTTCATAGATATTGCAGGAATCATTATTGTAACAATCGGGGTTATCGGACTTGCCATTTTTGAAAAACAAGCAGAGGATAGAGCATTAAAGGAAGCAAATGAAACGATTGACCCCAAATATCAATTAAGTGTGCTTGCCATAACATTTCCAATTCTGTATGCATTAATTGACGGGGTTGGTACGTTCGCGGATGGAATTTACTTGGATGAATTAAAACTCATTAGTGAAGATTCTGCCCTACTTGCCTATGAATTCACCTTTTTTATTGTAGCAGTTCTAAGTTATATTTATTTAAAATTTGTTAAGAAGGAAACGTTCATTTTGCTGAAAGAACGTGACAAAGGGGCAGCAGCAATTTTAGAAACAACAGGGCAGTTTTTCTACGTATTTGCAATGGCCGGAAACGCAATTATTGCTGCACCGCTAATTGCCGCACACGGAATTTTTTCGGTTATTTTATCACGAATATTCTTGAAAGAAGTCATGTCTCCTAGGCAATATATGATGATTGGGATTGTGATGCTCGGAATTATTTTCCTTGGGGTTTCAGAAGGGTTATAAGGGAATACTAAATATGGCTGAATATTTCCCTTAGGAGGCATTTGTTATGTCAGATTTTTGTCCTGTTCCCTGGCCCGAAGAACCGACGCCAGAACACCTTATAGATTGTAAAGAATGTGGTCTTTTTAAACATGATACCCGCATGATTTGGGGCGAAGGAAATCCCAATGCTTCCCTAATGATTTTATTGGATAACCCGGGAGCGCGAGAAGATAAAGAAGGAAGAGAATTTGTTTGCGGAACAAGACAAGCTTTACAACAAGCAGCGTATGAGGTTGGGTTGGGTGAGCAAGAGATTTATGTAACATATGTGCTAAAAAGACAACCTAGAAAAAAATATGATAAAGAAAGTGCTCGAAAAACTTGTATAAAACACTTTGAAAAGCAATTGAAAGAAAAACAGCCTTCGCTTATCTTTTGTATGGGAAATGTTGCTGTACAAAGTTTTTTTGGAAATGATGATGCTGAGGTCAAAACACTTCGTGGGAAAATTCATCTAGTAAATGGATTTTCGACTGCAGTTGCTTATCATCCATTAGCAATAAGACGACGCCCAAATTTACGTGCTGGTTTTATAGAAGATTGGGAATTAGTAGTTGAAGAAATGAACAAGCAGAACTTATCATAAGTTTTGCTTGTTTTTTTAATGCGTCGAACAATTTACATCTTCCTTATCCAGCGGGAGACTCGGCATCTTGCATGAGCGACTCGGCATCTTTTCTAGTCACTAAGCGTATGGAGCGTGTGACTAGACATCTTTTACAGCCACTAAGCATCTTGCATGAGCGACTTGGCATCTTTTTCTACCACTAAGCATGTTGGGCGCGTGACTCAGCATCTTTTTCTGTCACTAAGCATGTTGGGCGCGTGACTCGGCATCTTTTTCTGTCACTAAGCATATTGGGCGCGTGACTCGGCATCTTTTTCTGTCACTAAGCGTCTTGAACGGGCGACTTTGCATCTTTTCTAGCCACTAAGCATTTGGAGCGGGCAATTCGGCATCTTATACGAAAGACTCGCCCATCATACGAACACTACTAAGCATAATCCAAACAGACTCTTTCATTTCACTCCATATATTGTATAATAATGGTAAGAAAAGGTGCAAATTGTGTTTTCTTTTCGATTCAGTTTTCGATCGTAGTTATATTTTTGCTTGGTTCCTATTTTCTATGGAGCAAACGAAAAATTAAAAATAAAATGCAATTGGAAATTTGCTAAAGGTAGAATTTTGGAGTGTTGGAACTTTTATTCATCGCTATCTTTTTGATTGGCTGTTATATAAGTATAGCGTTAGCTAATCCAATGGAACTTTTGCCATTTATGGTAAGTGGATTATTGCTTTTAATATCAATTAATCAAGCTATTGAAAAATGTATCTATTACCGAAAAGACAAAGTTTATTGTCACCAAACCCTTCACAGCGCCTCATTTTTATCTCTTATTTTTTAATATGATTGATCAAGGAGGTTTTTAAATGTACTTTTTTACGTTTCTTTTTTACTTTCTTCTATTGCTATTCATTTTTACATTCATTCTTGCGCTAAATGGTCACCCCGCTTTTTATTTGCTTTCAGCATTTTCTATTTATATTTGTAGCTTTCTTGGCGGATTTTCTATTGGTCAAATTACGGTAGGACTTACATTTATTCCACTTACATTGGGTATTGCTTCATTTTTAGGGTTAATCAAAAAAGGACATCATACTCCTCTTTACGCTGGCTTAGGTTTGATAATTGGAATTTTTGCAGTCATTTTTATTGGAAATGAACTATTTTATCCGATATTTATGTTTTTTTCATAATTAAAAAGACTCCCTTCTTAGGAAGTCTTCGCCTAAATCGTTTTTCTTTTTCGTATCATGTCTAATGGCTTTACTGAAATTTGTTTTTCACTTTCATCGAAATTATCTCTTAACCAAGAAACAGCCATTGTTCCATATCCTGTGTGGACTCCAGCAACGGGAACTAATGTCTCAATTTTTACTTTTAGTTGCTGATGAATTTTCTCTATTTCTTCTTTCCAATCTTGAGCACGTTCTTTTACACCCGCATGCATCACACATATTTCTTTTAAATTATAATTTTTGATCGCATCTGACATTGTTTGAAAAAGACGTCGTTGAGCTCTTTTTTTCGTTCGAATTTTTTCTTCCACAATCACTTTTCCGTTTTGAAAACGCAATACAAGATTTATATTTAATAAACTAGCAAATACAGCTTGTGTCGTACTTACCCTGCCACTCCGTTTTAATTGATTCAGACTTGCCGGCAATAAATACATTTCTGTTTGCTCTGGATATTCTCGTAATCTAGTGATAATTTCTTCATACGATTTCCCTTGCTTTTCAAGTTCAATTCCATTTTTGATCATTTTACCTAAAGCATATGCACCTATTTTCGAGTCAATCACTTCGACCGGAAAACCTGTTTGTTTGGATGCATTTATTGAACTTCCATATGTTCCAGTTAGTGCACTCGATGCATGGATAGCTATCCCGTAATCATACTCCTCTCCTAATCTTTCATACAGATCAAGGAACTCACCGAACGCTGGCTGACTCGTTGTTGCACCTTCCCCATGTACTTTTAACAGTTCATAAAATTTATTTTCAGTAAATTCAATATCCTCTTTATATGAAACACCATTTACAATAACATTTAGTGGTAGTACAAATATATTATTACTCTTTATAAATTCTTCTGAAAGTCCACATGTACTATCAGTAATCCAAGCAAGTTTTTTCATCATTATCCCCTTAGTCGTTCACATTTATTAACCTAATAATATATTTAATTATCAAAATAAGCAATTACTTATCGGTCGTACTTAGCCAGAGTCCAAGACACTTGGCATGTTTTAGCATGTGGCAAGACTCTATTTCTTCCACGGTACATCCCTTCTGCAGATGGATCTTTGAAAAATAGTAAAAGAGCATTCATGGCATCTTCTTGCAGACAAATATTGGTTCAAAAGCGGGGAAATTTGTACGAGGCATCTTCCAACGGACAAATAGCTGTTCAAAAACAGCGAGATTTGTCCGAGGCAACTTCCAACGGACAAAGAGTTATTCTAAAACAGCAAGATTTGTCCGAGGCATCTTCCAGCGGACAAAGAGTTGTTCAAAAACAGCGAGATTTGTCCGCGACACCTTACAGCAGACAAATATCTGTTCAAAAACAGCAAGATTTGTCCGGGGCAACTTCCAACGGACAAAGAGTTATTCTAAAACAGCGAGATTTATCCACAACACCGCCTATTAAAAAAGGAAGCTGCCAAGAGTTTTCTCGACAGTCCATGTTTTCTATAGTAGAAGTATTTTACTCTGTATATTCATTTCCTTTTCCGCATCATATCAAGTGGCTTAACAGGACGCTCGACTTTCATTTTCACCGTCATAAGTGGGTGGCGGGCACGATCGATTTCTTCCCCTTCTTCATCCCATAATACATCAATTTTTTGTGTGTGATGACTAAAGCCTGGTCCGTAAAACTCTATCTCGTCACCGATGCCAAAACTATTTCGCTGTTCAATCGTAGCTATTCCTGTTTTTTCGTCATAGTCTAACACTTGTCCGATAAAAGTATAGCCGGGAATTTTTCGTCGTTTTCCAAACAACTGTTGATCCTCTGTCGGTACCCCATAATAAAAACCAGTTGCTAGTTCACGCTGGGCAACTTTCCAAAGTTCATCTTCCCACTCTTGATTAAACTCGTAGTTGTCTGGATCTTCACAAAATGCATTTACTGCACGGCTATAAACATTAGAAACCGTTGATACATAATGGATTGACTTCATTCGTCCTTCAATTTTTAAACTGTCTACCCCATTTCTTACAAGATCAGGAATATGATGAATCATCGACATATCCACTGCACTCATGGAGAAAGCCTCTTCTGGATCCCCGCCTAATAACGATATTCGTTCTCCTGCTTCGGGCATTTCGAATAATTCATATTTCCATCGACAAGACTGAGAACATCCCCCACGGTTCGCATCACGTGCCGACATATGATTTGATAATGTACAACGACCTGAATATGAAATACACATGGCACCATGAATAAAAGTTTCGATTTCTACATCTGTATTTTGCCTAATCTGCTTTATCTCATCCATACTTACTTCACGAGCTAAAACGACTCTCTCTAACCCCTCAGAATGCCAGAAGTTCAACGTTTCATAATTCGTTGCCGAGGCCTGAGTAGATAAGTGAACAGGAAGTCCTGGAGCATCCATCATACAAATTTCCATTAACGCTGGATCCGACACAATGACCGCGTCAATTCCGATGTCCCGAATTGTCCGGAAAAAATCCCCTGCCCCTTGCGCATCTTCCTCATGTGTCACCATATTTGCTGCCACATACACTTTTGCCTGATGCTTTTTAGCAAAATTCACTCCATCTTTCATTTCATCATACGAGAAATTTCCCGCACGGCTCCGTAGCCCGTACGCATTCCCACCAATGTAAACAGCGTCCGCTCCATAATGTATCGCTGTTTTTAATTTTTCTAAAGTCCCTGCCGGAGCTAGAACTTCTGGTTTTTTTAGTTTTATATTTGTTTTCATGACCATTCTCTCTCTCCTACTGCACTTCACTTGGATGTTTTAAGAAAAATCCTTCATTTAAGGTTCTTTTTGGTGGATGCAATTCGCACACTTTGTCATTTAACTTATGTGCCAATTGTTCTGTCCACGTTCCTTTAATAATCGCATTCTTTGCTTCGACAAATAGTTCAGCAATCTGAACAAATTCTTTTCCCCTCGTATAAATACCATCCAATTTCCATTTCGTAAGTCCCGCTTCTGCAAGATCATTTACATGTAACGCAAGATTAATATCATCTGTCGCAAAAATATGTGTTCCTTGTGCATCTTCATAAATTGAATAATGTGTGTCTGGCTTTTTAGGTTCTGAAATAAAAAGACCTCTTTCTTTAGATACCGATTCATGTTGGTTTGTAAAACTAAAATAATTTTCCGCCAAAGGTCGTTTCGAATGGTGGATACATGTCGCACCATATACAAGAACTTCGATTGGAATCTCTACTTGTTCACTCATTTGTTTTAATTCAATAAATGTTAGTTCTCTAGCAAGTACCGCGCCAACTGCACCACGCTTAGCCCAAAAGTTCACTTGCCTCGCACTTGTTATAAGTGTCTGGGCATCATAAATAAATGGAAGATCAAGCTCTTCCTTTTTTAGCATGTGAATAACACCCGGATCTCCTACTGTAATCTCATCAACTTTAAATTCATGTAGCTTTTTCAAATAAGGCGTAATTTTTTCAATATGTTCATTGTGCATGAGCGCATTTACCGCAACACATACCTTTTTCCCTTCCGTATGGGCGATTTCTGCTATTTCCTTCAGCTCTTTCAGTGAAAAAGATGTTGGCAAACGCAGACCAAATGCTTCATTTCCGATATACAACGTGTCAACATCGGCGTCAAGTAAGTCTTTCGCCTGTTCAACCGATTCTGCAGTCGCTATGATTTCTATCATCTTATTCCATCTCCTTCTACTTTAGCGTATCATAGAAAACTTAGTATCAACTTCCAAATATTTGACAAAATACCGAGTCTTTTCTCTCGCTCTCCTTGCCTAAATTTCAATACCTATTATGATAGAAAATAGATGGTGTATTTCTTGAAAGGGGATTTATATGGACCTTATTATTCGAAATGCAAGAGTTAGAGATAGAGAGAACTTGATAGATATCGCAATTAAAGATGGAAAGTTTGAACAGATTATGACGAAAATTAATGTGGAGGCAAAAAAGAAATTAATGCGAACGGAAAATTAGTGAGCACCCCATTTGTGGAATCACATGTTCATCTCGATTCGGCACTTAGTGGCGGTAGGCCAAGACTCAATGAATCCGGAACATTACTCGAAGCGATTAACATCTGGGGTGCGTATAAACAAACATTAACAAAGGAAGACATAAAGAAAAATGCCAAAAAAGCGGTGGAGTGGCTTGTTACAAATGGTGTCTTACGCATTCGTGCACATACAGATTCCACAGAACCAACACTCATGACGATGGAGGCTATTTTAGAGCTGAAAGAAGATATGTAAGATTAAATTTTAATTGATAATTCTCTTATAGGAAAATCGTGACCAATTCCATCTTCCTACAAGGAGAATGGTCACGATTAACCTCTAATCGTGACCACTTTTAATCTACAATGGCAAAATGGGCTTGATTCACTCTTGATTGTGACCGTTTCTTCTACTCTCCAACGAAAACGGGCACATTTAACTACTAATCGTGACCGCACTCGCTTTCCCAGACGCCTTAGGGGAACAATTAATAAAAATTCTTCCATGATTAAGGATCGTTAACCCTGCGACTGTAATTTCCCGATTAAGGGTAGCGAAGTTCTATAGAAATATAAAAATCACCAACTCCTAAACGGCACCGCTCCCGGATCATTATTGACCACAATCTGATATATCGGTACAGCATAAGCGATGACGGAAAGGGCAATTGATACTCCGATCCAAACCGACCATCTTTCGAGTATCGGTGGTGGATCTTCTGCTTTTTCACGAATTACACCAATTGGATATTCGATCGTTTTTTCTGACTTTGGAGCAAAAAACAACAATTTAATCCAAATGTAAAGCAATAACACGATTGCAATAAAGAGAATCACTCCACCTACTCCAATAACTTGCCCATATGAGAGCCATGACA
>NZ_JBPPZG010000094.1:0-14914 GCF_051918545.1 Pseudogracilibacillus amylolyticus (SeqCode)
GGTGTTGCCTCAACAGGTCAATCATTTATTCAAGTGTCCTCTGAAAATAATTTAGCTGGTGTTGTTTTTGCCGCAAATAACCCAAACTTCGCTGAAGAATTTGTTTCTGCCATTGCAAAGCAACGTTTTTGGGATAGAGTATAAAACATATCGCTGCATGATTTATTGAGAAACAAGTATTGAGCGGTAACTTGCGAGAGTAATATTAGTAGGGCGGTGAACGGACAAATCATCAAATATATTACTAAAAAATGAAACAATTGACAGTATATTTTTTTCATTTTATTCTATAATTAGAAATAGGTACTCAAGCAGCGCGAACTGCTCAAGTACCGGCAACTACAGACCGCATAAAGAGCGGCTGACCAATAAGTTTCAATTACTAAAAAGAAGTAATCCGCTAACCATTGGCAGAGGGGCGGTTACTTCTTTTTGTCTAGGAAAATGACGACGGTAATAATTAAACTAAATACAGCAACTATTGATAAGCTGAATTGTACTACTAAGCTTAGTGTTTCGAAGGTCGTCATTTTTACCACCTCCCTTCTTCAGGAAGATGGCCAACCGCCCACTATACATATGTAGTTGTTGGTGTTATTCACCATAGTAACTATTAAATTAACAGAAGTTAGATCGTGTGTTCTTTCCCCTTATCACATTTTTTAATTTGTCCTCTGACATAAATTGGCGTCATATTCTCATAACAAAGAAATAACACCCAATATGATTTTCTGTAAAGAGGAGACCACATTTTCCAGCTAACAGTCAATTTATATTAATTTTGCTATAATAGATATCTGAGACTCTATCTATTTAGTCTAGTTAAAATCAAATGTTGGTAAAGGCGGGAATCCATTATGTCAGATCGATTTAAAATTGAGCTTCCTAGAATCCAATCAAACTTGGAAAAAGTTAATTTTCAAGATGTTTATAATGAAGAAGAACCAAATTTAATGGACGGTATGATTAGCAATGCATTTGTTGATAATGCAGAAATTCAAAGGTTGACTCTATCAAGGGTGTCATTTAAAAGTTCCAGGCTTTTGCAATCTACATTTAAAAAGGTGGATATGATGGATGTCGTTTTTGAAAACTGTGATTTATCGAATACTAGCTTTGCGGAAGGTATTATACATAGGGTTACTTTTAAAAACTGTAAATTACTCGGGATGGATTTTTCTAATGCTTATTTAAAAAATATCCGTTTTGAAAATTGTATTTTAAATTTTAATGAGTTTGTAGAAGCTAAATTAAATCAAGTTTTATTTGATCAGTCATCGTTGCAAAGTGCGAACTATTATGACTGCAAATTAAACAAGGTGAAATTTAATCAATGCGATATGAATGAAATCTACTTTACCTTGACCGCGCTCAATGGAATTGATATCAGTACGTGTACATTTGAACGAATTAATATAGATGATATTGGAAATATGAGAGGGTGTGTCATTTCCCCGGAACAAGCAATTTCATTCGCAGCATTGTTAGGGTTAAAAGTAAAAGAATAACGCAACAGAGATTGGCGTCTGACACTATAATGCAGCAGCTTGCTTGAGTGCTAGCAACTATAGACCGCATAAAGAGCAGCTGGCCAGTTTTACTTTTACTGAAAAGAAGTAATAGCCAACCATTGATCCTGGCGCGATTACTTTTTTTACGTTGTAAGTTGAACGTTTGGTGCAAATTATAATAAAAGCTATAGCTTTCCCCATTAAGGTCGGGCTTTTTAAGGGTTCCACATATTCATCCTGTACCTAAAGGTGGGCTAAAAATCCTGCATGGGCTTTCCCGTATCAAAAATTATGTAAAAACTTTAGTTATTTCCCAGGAAATAATCATTTATTGTCAAAGTTTAGCTTCTTTTATTTGTAATCATTTTTGATTGTTTTAAAACTAACCCTTTCAAAGAGAACAATCACATAATCTGCTATTTACTTGATTGTTTGTTAAAATGTAAATCAGAAAAGCAAACAAGGTTTCAAAAGGAGAATTTAAAAATGGCAAATATAAATATACCCGTTTCAGTTTTAGATCTTGGACCTCTTAGAAAAGGCGAAAGTACGAAAGAGGCAATTGATTCCATGGTTAATTTGGCGCAAGCGACGGAAATAATGGGGTATAAACGTTTCTGGATTGCCGAACATCATAATACCGCTTCATTAATAAGTTCAGCTACGTCTATATTGATTAAACATATATTAGAACATACTGAAAAAATTAGAGTTGGAGCTGGTGGTATAATGTTACCTAATCATGCTCCGTTAGTTGTAGCAGAACAATTTGGAACAATGGCAAACATTTATCCTAATCGTTTAGATTTGGGCTTGGGACGAGCTCCAGGTACAGATATGTTAACTGCAAGTGCACTAAGAAGATCTCATAATGAGGATTCCGTATATTCTTTTCCAAAAGATATCGAGGAGCTCCTTCAATACTTTGGGTCAGATAAAGATCAAGGACATGTAAAAGCAAACGTAGCTATTAATACAAATGTACCGCTTTATGTTTTAGGATCTTCTCCAAATTCAGCTTATTTAGCAGCTGAACTAGGATTACCTTATTTATTTGCATCCCATTTTGCGCCAAGATATATGGAAGAAGCGATCTCCATATATCGTAAAGAATTCAAGCCATCAGTCTATTTAGATTCTCCGCATATGACGGTATGTCTTAATGTAATTGCTGCAGAAAGTGATGAAGAAGCAAAAAGGGAGTTAACAACGTTACAGCAATTTTTCTTAAATGTTGTCCGTGGAGGCCAGGAACCATTACTTCCACCTGTTGATAATATGGATGAACTTTGGAGTTCACAAGAAAAGGCAGCAGTTTCATCGATGACTAGTGTGACCTTCTTGGGAAACAAGGATTCTATCCGAAAACAATTGACGAATTTCCAGGAAAAATATAATGTTGATGAAATCATGGCTGTCACGTATATTTTTGATCAAGATAAACAAAAACGTTCCTATGAAATATTTAAAGACGTTGTTGAAGGGAAATAATACTTTTAACTGTGTACTTCTCTATCAGCTATTTTGCGATTAGAGTTGCTTCAAACGGACCGTCTCCCAAAAGAGAATTCTTAGCCGCATTTATATAAGGAAGAGTTAATTTTACTTTAGAATCGCATTAATTGTGGTTCTATTTTTGTTAACTTTTTCAGTTCTTGTTCGACTAGATTTTAACGTTAGATGGAGTAGATCTATATAATGTGTGACGTTTGCTGCAGTGATTTCGAATAGCGAATGTCTTACCGCAACGGACGAAAATACATCACGAATTGATCGGCTGTCATTCTTCATTATGGAAAGCGACTTTAGCATCCCTTTGCAGTTACTCTGCATTTTGAGAAACGACTCAGCATCCATTGGTCGCCACTCTGCATGTTGGAAAACGACTCAGCATCCCTCGGTCGCCACTCTGCATGTTGGAAAGCGACTCAGCATCCCTTGGGATCCACTCTGCATTATGGAAAACGACTCAGCATCCATTGGCCGCCACTCTGCATTTTGAGAAACGACTCAGCATCCCTCGGTATCCACTCTGCATTTTAGAAAACGACTCAGCATCTATCGGCCGCCACTCCGCATTTTGAGAAACGACTCAGCATCCATTTTCATCCATTCCGCATTATCGAAAACGACTCCGCATTAAGTCACTCATTTTATTGATGCGAAAGTTGAGTTACTCATATCCATTCCCATTATTAACTTTTCCTTACATAAACAAGCATCTTTTTTCAATTATGAAACTTTTGTACAGGGTAGGCATTTTCCCTTGGGGCTTATATCTGTTATCATAGGGAAAAAGGATCACTTTTAAAGTCCTAACTTATTCACTGATTAAGTAGAATGAGAGATAAGGAGGAAAAATGTCGAATAAAAATGTTCTTACTCGAAGATTGGGCTTAATTATTATGAGTATTCTTATTTTTTGTATTTTAATTATTTTTCTTTCAATGTATAGTGCGAATTATAAGGAAATTACTAAAGCGGCGGGGGTAGAATTATATGGCTGTGCGAATATTACAACAGCACTAATTGACCCTGAAGATCTCGCTAGAATTAAAGCAGGTGATACAGAGGCGGCTAAACAGGTAGGCGAAAGTATTGACTGGACGATTCAACATAAAAATATTTTTGAAGGACAATACATAATGGATCTTGAGGGGACACTTTTAGCTGTTGATGAAAATATGTTGGAACAAGGTTTTAATTCGGGTGATGCTTTTTATATTAGTGATGAAGATTTGGAGCAGCTTCAAATAACAAAAGCACCTGTTTACTCAGAAGTGTATGAGTTTGGTGGGATGAAACGTTTAACAGGGTATGCACCTATTTTTGAAGATCATGATCCGGATAAAGATATCATCGCTATTAGTGCAATTGATTTTGAATCTAGTATCTTGCATTCTCGTACATGGGATATGATTAAAGGGAGTTTTTTTAACCGCAATTATTCCTATTTTATTAGCTGGTGTAGCGACAATTTTTCTTATTAAAAAAACAACACAGCCTCTTCATTCAATTGCAAATTTTGCAAATCGTGTTGCTGAAGGTGATTTGACAGTTGAGAAGTTATCGATAAAAAATAAAGATGAGATTGGTCAACTGTCCAACGATTTAAATAAAATGGCAGATAATCTGAAGGCGATTATCGGAGATCTGTCGTTAAGTTCGACGCAAGTAGCCGCTACTTCAGAAGAATTGTCCGCTAGTGCAGAAGAAGTTTCTGTTACAGCAGAACAAAATTTACATTCCATCCATCATGTAAGGTCGGGATCAGAAGAACAGGTAGGTATTGTACATAATGCGAACCAAATTTTGACGATAATTTCTAATAACACAGAAGGTATGAATAACAAATCTAAGGATTTACATATAGCTTCTGAAAATGCTACTGAAAAAGCTGGGTACGGCGAAAAAATGATTCTTGAATCTATTAAACAAATGGAAACTATTAATTTAAGCTCTGTCCAAATGTCTGACTCGATGGGAAAACTGAGCGATAAATCTGACGAAATTAGTGATATTGTTAGTATTATTACGAAAATTTCAGAGCAGACAAACTTGCTTGCACTAAATGCTTCTATTGAAGCTGCACATGCCGGGGAAAGTGGAAAAGGCTTTGCGGTAGTAGCAAATGAAATACGAAATTTAGCGGAGCAATCGGCTGAAGCGACTTTAAAAATCGGTGGCTTAATTCATGATATTCAAACCGATACGATAAATGCTGTAGAAGAAACAAGCGCAAGTATTGATTCTGTGAAAATAGGAACTGATATTATCCAGGATGCTGGAAAGGCTTTTCAAGACATTAAAACATCGATTAATGAAGTATCGACTGAAATAAATTTGATGAATAATGGAATTTCACAAATAACAAATGATGTGGAACAGATTGCTGAATTAATGAAAGAAATAGAATCAATTTCAACAGAAACAGCTAATAACACATCTGGAGTTGTATCACAATCAGAAGAACAAGTTGCTGCCATCGAAGAAGTTACCTTAGCAATGGAACAATTGTCAACGATGGCGGAGGATTTAAATAAACGAACACATCAATTTAAGGTTTAAAATTATTCAATAAAAAATAGATAACCATTAATTAAACAGGTTATCTATTTTTTACATATATTTTAATTTTTAAGTAGCATTCTTGGTTGTTTGTTAAATAAATAATAGATAATAATAATGCAAATAATCATCGCCGGAATCATGTACGAACAATTATAAATAAAGGAGTATAGCCAAGCTGGTTGGCCTTCAGGTACTGAGTCGGCAAAGAATATAAATCCTGCAAAGAAATGGGCAAGAAAACGTAATGAACCCCCGACAAGAATCCCTGCAATGATAAACTTCAATAACTCTTTTTTATTCTGTTGTTTCACAGCCTGTTGAACAGATTTTGCAAAAATTCCCGCAAATCCTAAGACAGTAAAAGCAAATCCATATTCAATTAATCCTTGCCAAAAATTAAGAATATACGCGTCTCCTACTGCAATCTGCAATATACCCCATAAGAACCCTGAAAGGATTCCGCCTTTTAGACCCCAACGAAAGGCGAGAATGAATACAGGAATCATTGCTAATGAAATAGAACCACCAGCTGGCCAAAGTTTAAATTTTAAAAAAGGAATAATATCTAAAAGCAATGCTAAAGCTGTCAGAATGGCAACTTCAATAAAAAATAAAGTACGGTTCGAGCTCATTAATTTAACACTCCCCCAAATTTTTAATACAAAAAAGCAATTCTACGGGGAGCTTGATGGTATCCGTTTAGATTGATTAATTTTTCCCATCAAAAAACCTACATCCCTACGCTAGTATTAACTAACAGGTTCGAAGGGTAAGAACGATTTGTTCACTCTCAGCCGAATGGCTCCCCCTGTAGACATTACAATTTCTGCTTTTTCATTTTCATTTCTTATTTTAGCTCATTTCAAATTGTTATTCAAACCAACTATTCAATAGTGACACTGTATAACGATCAACAAGTTAATTAATCTGTGATAAGATGTGAACAAATAACTATGAAATAATCATCATCAATAGTAAAGGGATGGAATATAAATGGAAAAAAGGATAAATATGTCCGGCGACGAACGTAGAAAATATATCATTGATTTGCTGAAGCAAAATGATAAACCACTAACTGGAAAGATGCTTGCGGAAAAAACAGGTGTAAGCAGGCAAGTAATCGTAACAGATATTGCTTTACTTAGAACGAGTGAAGAACCAATTATTGCGACTAGTCGAGGGTATTTATATTATCAACAGAAAGCTCAGAATGACACATTTCGCAAAGTGATTGTTTGTAAACATACACCTGAGGAAACGAAAAAAGAGCTTGAACTTATGGTAGACTGTGGTGTTACCGTTGTAGATGTGATTGTAGAACATCCTTTTTATGGCGAATTGATCGGCTCGCTTATGGTGAAAAGCAGGTATGAAGTAGAACAGTTTGTCCAGAGTTTTTCACAAAATAATGCTGCGCCACTATCAATTTTAACTGGAGGCATTCATTTACATACGATAGAGTCAGATTCACAAGAAAAAATTGATGCTGCTTGTAACGCCTTAAAAAAAGCAGGTATTTTAGTAACTGACAATATTTGATGCACGTGATACAAGAGGTGATTTGGTGAAAAGGTTAGTAGTTTCCATGATCGCTATAATCGTTAGTTTGATTGTGTTTTTTATTATGAGTCAAGATCCAATGATTACCTTAGAAGCGAATGTTGGAAATGATTTAAATAACCTGGTTTCAACAAATCCACAGCGAGAAAATATAACGAAAACGATGAAACAATTAGAGGGAGAAACTGAAGCTAGTATGGATAAAAATGAAGTCGATGACATTTCCAAAAAAATTAAAAAAATGACGTTGGATGAAAAAATTGGTCAGCTTATTATTGGTGGAATAACAGGTACAACTTTGACTGACCAAACAAAGAAATTGATTCATACGTATAAATTAGGTGGTTTTATTTTATTTTCAGCTAACTTAGAAGAACCGAATCAGTCATTAAACTTATTAAATGATTTAAAAATTGAAAATAAACAGAACAACATACCGCTTTTACTTAGTGTGGATCAAGAAGGTGGCACCGTTACAAGGCTACCAAATTTATACGATTTACAAACAAATGAAGAAATTGGGCTAAAAAACGATAAGGAGTTTGCTCGAAAAATAGGTGAAGTATTGGGAAGGCAAGTAAAAGCTTTTGGTTTTCAAGTAAATTTTGCCCCAGTAATAGATGTGAATAACAATCCAAATAATCGTGTAATTGGAGAGCGCTCATTTGGAAGTAATCCCGAGCTGGTAGGAGAACTCGGGGTTGAAACGATGCAAGGGATGCAAGCAGAACAAGTAATTCCTGTAATTAAACATTTTCCTGGTCATGGGGATACGCATATCGATTCTCACGAAGAATTGCCTGTAATAGATAAAAGTATGGAGGAATTAAAAGATGTTGAATTAGTTCCTTTTAAAGAGGCGATTGATGCAGGTGCAGATGTAGTGATGACAGCTCATATAATGCTCCCGCAAATAGGAGACGCTCCAGCGACACTTTCAAATGAAATAATTACTGGCATTCTAAGGGAAGAATTTCATTTTGATGGTGTCGTCATAACGGATGATGTAACGATGGATGCTATTTTAAATGATTATGAGATTGGAGAAGCAGCAGTACATGCCATAAAGGCTGGGGTAGACATTGTTTTAGTAGCCCATCAATATGAGAACGTAACAGCTGTTTTTGAACAGATAAAAGCAGCTGTTCTAGCTGGTGAAATAACAGAAAGTCGCTTAGAAGAAAGCGTAAAAAGAATTTTATTATTAAAAGAAGAATACGAAATAGAGGATAAAGTTATAGAAGAAATTAATGTAGATGTTTTAAACGAAGAAATTGTCGAATTATATGAGTAAAATAAATAAGATCTTCAAAAGAAAAAGGTAACGCAAGTCGTTCTCGTATGCCTTTTATTGAACGGAATTGACTGGAGGAAACCCGCGCATGCCCTTTATCAGATAGAATTCACTTGAAAGATAATACAAGGTGGTCTTGCGTTTCCTTTATTGAGCAGAACCCACTTGAAAGGTAACGCAAGACGCTTTCACGTGCCCTTGTGCGCCTCGATTGGATCTAAGAAGAACGCAAGAAACAATTTTACGACGAACTTAACACTAATGATAATTGAGTTACAGCCCCATAATATGGTATCCAGAATCGACATGGATTACTTCGCCAGTAATTCCACGTGCAAGATCACTTAATAAAAACATCGTTGCATCTCCTACCTGCTCTTGATCGATATTTCTTCTAAGTGGAGCTTTTTCTTCAATAACAGAGTGGATTTCATTCAAACCAGATACCCCTTTAGCAGATAACGTACGTATCGGTCCCGCTGATACCGCATTTACACGGATATCATTCTTACCTACATCTTCGGCCAAATATCTAACGCTTGCTTCTAGAGATGCTTTAGCTACTCCCATAACGTTATAATTTTTTACAACTCTTTCCGCACCTAGATAAGATTGTGTTACAATGCTTCCACCTTCAGTCATTAATTTTCTTGCTTCGTTTGCAACTGCTACTAAGGAGTAGGCACTTATTTCTTGCGCAAGTAAGAATCCTTCTCTAGATGTTTCCGCATATTCACCTTGTAACTCTTCACGATTTGCAAATGCAACTGAATGGACAAGACCGTGAATCGTTCCTACTTTCTCTTTAATTTCTTGAAAAGCCTCTTTAATACTTTCATCACTAGCTACATCACAAGAAACTAATAGTTTGGCTTCGATATTATTTTCAACTAATAACTTTTGCAGTTTTTGATAAGAACGTTCTTGTCTATTTGTAAAAATAAGGTTTGCTCCTTCGCGGTGAAGGGATTTTGCAATGCCCCATGCAATACTTCGTTGATTTGCGACTCCCATTACGACAATATTTTTTCCGTTTAATAGCCCTGACATTAATGACACCTCCAAAATATGTACTTTCTTTATTATAACGATTTCACAAATTGTTGCATACTACAACCATTTTCATTTTTATAATAAAAAAGTTTAACAAAACTCTTTACAAAAAAATAAAGCTTGTATATAATGAAATCTGTTGGCTTTTGAGCTGCTTACTTTTGGCCCGTTGGTCAAGTGGTTAAGACACCGCCCTTTCACGGCGGTAACACGGGTTCGAATCCCGTACGGGTCATTACCTAATGCCGGCCTAGCTCAATTGGTAGAGCAACTGACTTGTAATCAGTAGGTTGGGGGTTCAAGTCCTCTGGCCGGCATTTTTAATTGTTAGGAATAATTTTCTCCTAGACTGTAAATTATATGGAGGGGTAGCGAAGTGGCTAAACGCGGCGGACTGTAAATCCGCTCCCATCGGGTTCGGCAGTTCGAATCTGCCCCCCTCCATTTATATATAGATAAATTTGATTGGGCTATAGCCAAGCGGTAAGGCAACGGATTTTGGTTCCGTCACTCCTAGGTTCGAATCCTAGTAGCCCAGCTATATTTATAATATTTAATATGAAATTAGACGAAGATAAACAAGGGAGTGTAATAAACAACCTTGTTTATTTGCATTTTTGTTAAGTTTTTCACATAATAGAATCAATTAAATGAATAAAAGTAAATAAACAAGCAATTTATAGATGGTTTTTGGTATAATTATATAGTAGATTACGTTTATGATGTAATAAATATTTTTTATACAATATAATCGCATTATTGATAACACTTTCTAAGGGTGAATTGGATGGAAATATCTTCTAGAGTTCCTGGCTTTTATAAAATGTCGATTGAAGAGAGAAAGCAATATATTATTGATCTATACGATCTTTCTGAAGAAGATGCGATACAATTTCTAGATCAAGTTTCCTTACCAGAGAAAACTGCGGATAAGATGATAGAAAATGTCGTTGGAACTTTTTCACTTCCTCTCGGTTTGGGCTTGAATTTCTTGGTAGATGGAAAAGATTATATTATTCCAATGGCTGTGGAAGAACCTTCTATCGTAGCATCTGCAAGTTATATTGCTAAAATAGTACGAGAAGCTGGTGGCTTCAAAACGGAAGCGACTGAGCGAATTATGATAGGACAAATTCAGGTTGTTGGCTGCCCTGACTTCGACAAAGCAAAACGAGCAATCTTGGCTGAAAAAGAAACACTGATTAAAGCTGCGAATGATGCCTATCCGAGTCTTGTCGCAAGAGGGGGAGGGGCTGAGGATCTAGAGGTACGTATTATTAATGAAAGTGGCTCAAAATATAACCAAATGTTAATTGTTCATCTGTATGTTAATACATGTGATGCTATGGGAGCTAATATCATTAATACGATGGCGGAATCCCTGGCACCGGTTGTAGAACATTTGACGGATGGAAAAGTATATTTACGAATTTTGTCAAATTATGCGGATCGATGCTTAGCAAAAGCAACTTGTACGATCCCGCCAGAATTGCTTGCTTCTGACGGTTTTACTGGTGAAGAGGTACGTGATGGTGTTGTTCATGCATATGAATTTGCTGCTTCAGATCCTTATCGCGCCGTTACGCATAATAAGGGAATAATGAACGGTATAGATCCAGTTATTATAGCTACGGGAAATGACTGGCGAGCTGTCGAGGCAGGAGCTCATGCTTACGCTTCTCGTTATGGCCAGTATTCTTCAATGACTACGTGGTCGACAGATGAAGCAGGAAATTTAGTAGGCGAGTTGGAACTGCCAATGTCACTTGGGATTGTAGGTGGCGCAAGTCGAGTACACCCTATGGCAAAGTTAGCTTATAAAATTTTACGTATAGATTCTGCAAAAGAATTAGCGCGAGTGATAGTTTCTGTAGGTTTAGCTCAAAACCTAGGGGCACTAAAAGCACTTGTTACAGATGGTATTCAAAAAGGACATATGGCTCTTCATTCCAGATCTGTAGCGATGGCAGCAGGTGCTTCGGGAGACTTAGTTGATATTATTGCTGAAAAGTTAGTTGAGTCGAAAGAAATTCGTGTTGGTTACGCAAAAAAATTAATGGAAGAGTATGCAAAATGAGTGTAGAAAAAATTACAATACCAGAAAAAATTGCTACTGGTGTAGCACATAGTAAATTAATCTTGGTAGGGGAGCACGCTGTTGTTCATGGACAACCAGCTATCGCGATTCCATTTCCATTAATTGGAGTAGAATCGATTGTTGAGCGTGTTATTGGCACTGTGTATCTTGATAGTTCACTTTATCAAGGGCCGGTAGAGTCAGCACCCAAATCTTTAGCTGGTATCGTTAGTACGATAAAGCAAACCTTAAAAATTTTAAAAATTCCTTACCGTGATTTATTGATTCGAATTAAGTCCTCTATTCCTCCAGGTAAAGGGCTTGGTTCGAGTGCATCTGTAGCGATTGCAATTGTAAAATCGTTATTTATGTACTCGAATGAACAATATACAAAAGAACAGTTATTACAACTAGCTAATATTTCTGAGAAGTTTGCTCATGGGGCTCCGAGCGGGATTGACCCATTGACGATTACTTCACATAGTCCTATTTGGTATAAGAAGGAAGAGCCTATCGATTATATTATACCAAGTGGAGAGTTTTATTTTGTCGTCGCTGATACAGGTCGTATGGCGGATACAAAATCGGCAGTTAGTACGGTAAGGAATTTAATTAAACAGACACCCCAAAAGGTTTACGGTAAAATAGAACGAATTGGGGATATTACGTATCAAGCAAGAGAGGCGCTTGAAAAATCCAGTAAGCAACTTTTAGGCTATCTTTTAAATGAGGCGCAAAAAGAGCTGGAAGCGATTGGCGTAAGTGATTCTAGTTTAAATAAACTGATTCATTTTGCAAGAGAAGAAGGAGCTCTAGGCGCCAAATTAACTGGTGGAGGAAACGGTGGATGTATCATAGCTTTAGCGCAAAATGAAATCCATTCGAAACAGCTAAGTGAGAAACTGAAAAATTTTGGAGCGCAAGCAGTATGGCCATTCGTTTTAAAGAATGAAACTGAATAAATGTTCAACGGAAATCGGTGAAAGACCGATTTCCTGTCCGTTTAGGAACTTTTAGTTATAAAAATATAAAGGCTGTATTCTAAAACATAGAATCCATAAACTGTTAAGTAATGAGTAGTTGAATTCTACCTCAACGGTAAATAGACTTGGTGCTTGTTCACTTCTTACCTAAATTTGTGATGAAAACCGCTTCGGCAGAATACTACGCTTTCCACGGGCACGGCTTCAGCCTCCGAAGCACAGGACGTGCAAGTGCAGGTTTTGCGACAGGACGTCGCGCTCTTAGCCTGCCTCGCGGAAAGACCACTGCTGCGGGGTCTTCAGACACGTGCTCTTCCCGCAGGAGTCTACGTATTCTGCCTACGCTAGTTTGAAGTAACAAATTATAGAACTTCCTTTTGTTTAACAAATCTATCCCAGCGAAGGAAATACACGGAGACTCCTGCGGGAGGAAAGCCTAGGTGAGACTTCGCAGTGCGTTAGCACAAGAAGGCTCAACAGCCGCCCGCGGAAAGCGGAATGTATTGCCGTAGCGGCATTTTACTTTGCAACTAGCAGCGGAAATCAACGGTTTACCAACTAGCTTAACAAATTTTCACTACTCAACAGTTTCCTTCAACTATATATCGATCCAACAGAACGACAGTAAAACTTTTAAGAAAACAGCCTAGATTAAAAGGAGAAGTTTCATGCGTGCAACCGCGAAAGCACATACAAATATTGCTTTAATTAAATATTGGGGAAAAAGAAATGAAGAACTAATTTTACCTACTAATAACAGCCTTTCTGTTACCTTAGACGGGTTATATACGGAAACGACTGTTCATTTTAAAGAACAGCTTGAACAAGATAAGTTTATCTTAAACAACGAACTAATTTCTGGTATCATGTATGATCGTGTTACGAAATACCTTGATTTATTTAGGGAATATGCAAATAAAAAAAATCTTTATGCTGAAGTTACTTCAGTGAATAAAGTTCCGACTGCAGCCGGATTCGCTTCTTCTGCCTCCGGGTTTGCGGCACTCGCAGCAGCGACTGCAAAGGCACTTGAATTAAATTTATCGAAACAAGATTTATCACGTTTTACACGACAAGGTTCTGGATCAGCTTGCCGCTCTGTTTATGGTGGTTTTGTAGAATGGGAAAAAGGGGAAGCAAA
This sequence comes from Pseudogracilibacillus amylolyticus (SeqCode), assembly GCF_051918545.1. NCBI lineage: Bacteria > Bacillati > Bacillota > Bacilli > Caryophanales > Bacillaceae > Pseudogracilibacillus > Pseudogracilibacillus amylolyticus (SeqCode). The sequence goes on from NZ_JBPPZG010000094.1 coordinate 13,691, forward strand.
TGATGGCAGTGATTCTTTTGCAATCCAAATTGCTCCACAAGATCATTGGGATATTCGAATAGCTGCGGTTGTTCTTACAGCAAAAGAAAAAGATGTATCGAGCCGTGTAGGAATGAAAAGAACAGTTGATACATCAGTGTTTTATGATGGTTGGTTAGAAAGTTTACCAGCAGACTTACATGCAATTAAAGATGGAATCAAAGCGCGTGATTTTGAAAAAGTAGGCTCTATTGCTGAAGCAAACTGTCTGAAAATGCATGCAACAACTTTGGGAGCAAACCCGCCGTTTACATATTGGCAAGACAATACGATGTCAGTTATGCAAACCGTTCAAGAATTGCGAAGGGAAAATGTTCCGGCTTATTTTACAATTGATGCTGGGCCGAATGTTAAAGTACTATACTTACCAGAAGATGAAGAAAAAGTTCTTGAAAAATTACATGCCACTGAAGGAGTCTCTGATGTTATAGTAAGTAAGGTTGGCGAAGGGATTTCCTACGTGCAGGAGTGAATTCATTTGAAGACTTTTACAATCAAAACACCTGGAAAGCTAATGGTTGCAGGTGAATTTGCAGTTCTAGAGCCTTATCATCATTTGCTTGTGATGGCTGTAGATCGATTTGTTTATACGAAAATTCAAGCTAGTGACAATAATGTTGTTACTTTAAAAAACTTTAATTTAAATAATTTGGAGTGGAAGTTTACTGAAAATAGAGTTGAATTTTCTACCTCTGATTCACGGCTATCTTTTATAAAGGATGCAATTGCAACAGTGTTAACGTATTTAAAGGAGAATGAAATTTTTCCCGAACCATTTTCACTTACTGTAAATAGTGAATTGGATGACGTTGAATCTGGCTTAAAATACGGCCTTGGTTCCAGTGCGGCAGTTGTAACTTCAATAATTAATGCAATTTTAATTACGTTTCTTCCCGAACCTCCTAGCAGAAAGTTGATTTTCAAATTGGCAGCTATTTCTCATATTAAAACACAGGGGAACGGGTCGGGAGCAGATATTGCTGCTTCTACATATGGTGGTGTGATAAACTATACATCGTTTCAGGCTGAATGGTTAAACGAAGAGCTAAAAAAAGAATCGAGTATAGTAAAATTGGCAGAAAAAAACTGGAAATACTTATCGATAGAACAGGTTAACTTTCCAGAAAATCTCGAGCTTTTTATCGGCTGGACGGGAAGCCCGGCTTCTACTGGTAGTTTGGTTAG
>NZ_JBPPZG010000095.1:0-9258 GCF_051918545.1 Pseudogracilibacillus amylolyticus (SeqCode)
CCTTTCTTTGGGATTTAGTTTAGTACAAACCTAATTATACCAAAGGTTGGAGCCCTTTTTGTATTTATAAACTAGATTTTACTTTCGTAATCCAGGATTATCAAAGTTATCAGGATCAATATGAAAAGATAAACAAGTCAATAGAAGGTATGGATAAAGGACTAGAAACACGGAATAAATTTTTACAAGAACTGAGACAGGAGGTTATCAACCTTCAGAACCAACTTACTAGTGTACTACCTTCCATAAATGAAATCAATAATCTGCTTAAAAACTTTGGTTTCACAAACTTCGAATTAGCTGAATCAGAGGAAGAAGGTAATTATAAAATTATAAGGGAAAATGGAGATGATGCAAACGAGACATTAAGTGAAGGAGAGAAAACCTTTATTACGTTTCTATACTTCTATCAACTTATCAATGGGAGCAATGAACAAAATAAAGTTAATACAGAAAGAATAATTGTCGTAGATGATCCCATATCAAGTCTAGACAGTAATATTTTATTTATTGTAAGTAATTTGATTAATAGATTAAAGCAAAAAGTTAGAAGTAACGATTCAATGTTTAAACAGTTACTAATATTTACTCATAATGTATATTTTCATAAGGAAATATCCTTCAATAAAGGTAAGGGAAATAAGAAGTTAAATGATGAGACTTTTTGGATTCTTAGAAAGATAGATGATATTACTCGCATAAAAGAGTATAAAGAGAATCCCATTAAAAATTCTTACGAGTTACTTTGGAAAGAATTAAAGGAAAATCAAAATTCAATAACAACACCAAATATTATGAGAAGAATATTAGAAAATTACTTTAAATTTTTCGGGAATATAGACATTAATGAAATTATAGAGGAATTTCCGGATAAAGATAAAGTGGTATGCGATTCTTTACTTTCTTGGGTAAATGATGGATCACATCATATAAATGATGATTTATATGTAGATATTAATCCAGAGTTGAATGAAAAATACTTTGATGTATTTAAGAGAATCTTTGTCATTTCTAACCACGAATCTCATTTTAATATGATGATGGGAGAAATTGAATATGAAAATGAAGTTCAACAAGCATTGAAAGAAGCGGCAGCTAGTCAGGAGTAGATGGATGATTTACGAAAGGCTAATAAAAAGAGTATGTAGAAAAGGATTGTCCCCTTAATATGGGTCTGTCCTCACACTATCCGTTAATGATTTAGTTGCTTCTGTAGAGTTCTACATTGGAATCTTTGAATAGAAGGAAAGTAAATAAAGCAAATTGATTTAGACTAGGGGAAGCGTTATGTTTATTGGTGAAAGTTTGACTAATCGTCGTATTTTTACATGGATATTCACGAAAATAGCTCCCTGAAATGTTGGGTATAACAGTAACAGAACAGGCGGTTTGGCAATACGAAAATAATTATACGTCACCCAAAATGATGATCGTAAATGATTTAAGATCTATTTTCGATTGAGAAACAAATCGGTGAGAGTCTTTATCGATCCATCCGATATTATTAGGGTAACAATGCTGATGTTTAATTTTACAAATGGATACGTTTACCACACTATAGCAAAACTTTTATTATTATAAAAGATCGAAGTTGCTGCTATACTTCAATCTTTTAAAAATAATAGTTGAATTACAAACAAATGTAAATTATCCGATTCTATGTTATACTAGCATTAGATAGGGGAAAACTACATACACATACTATAAAGGATGTGATGTGTATGTGCGATTCCGACAAGAGCGGTAAGAATAAAAAAGGGGATGAAGATATGTTGGCACATGCAGATAAAATATCTAGTCAGAATGCATTGAGAAAGCCTAAAATAAAAAGAACAAATCTACTTTCCTCATCAACTGATGAAACATTTAAGACAATGAACGAAATAAGCAAAAAGCAAAGAGGATTAAGTAACCTTACTTACAAGAAGTTGTTTGGAGAGGAGTAGGGGATTGTCAGAATCTGAATTTATTAATCCTGAAAAATGGAAAAATATTAATAGAGGATACTTTTATCAGGCTGCTATGTATTACCTCTCAAATACTGAGCAGCCTTTACGTTTTCTTGAATTTAATGATGAAGAAAATAGTTATAAAATTGTTCAAAGGTATGGGGATTTTAGCCCAGTAAAGGTCGAGGGGCGAAAAAGAGCGGTTGAGCAAGATATTGTAATTACACTAAAACCAAGGCAGGTAATTTTAATTTCCAATGATAGGATTAACCAAAATAAAGATTTTGAGTATGTGCAAGTTTTACCTGTTTTTGGATTAACATATCAAGATTCAAATCGACCGTGGTATCAAGACTTAAAGAATGATAATCATATAGGATTTGCCTATTTACCAAGAGGTACAAGTCATGGTGTAGCTGTAGATTTAACTCAAGTTTCCACTATACATAAAAGTTTATTGCTAAAAAAACAGTCCAAAGTACCTGAAGATAGATTAGAATTTATAGAATCACATTTATTAGAATTGCTGGACTTATAATAGATTTAATAGCTTAACCTCACTTTAAATCATGGGGAGATATATTTCAAGATAAAGACGGCTAACACTATTTTAGGTAGGGTACTTCACCACGCACCTGTAGTTAATATTGTAGAGGACTAACGTTTAATAGATCATATACAAACGGAAAATAAAGAGATAGTTGTAAGTTTATTCGATAAAATTCATATTGGATTCTTAAACAATCAAAAATGTATTAACAAGTTATTTATCCCGATAAGATGGAATCATTTAGAAACGATAGAGGATGAGGACTTGGCCGCGTTATTAACATGCCATCCTTATCACGCAATTACCAACAATTTTTAATACAAGATAAACGGGAGTAGTGATTACAGAATAAATCTACTCCCGCTGTGAAAACTACTAATCTATACAAAGTACCCACAAGAAACCCCGCACTAATTGAAAGCGGAAGAATTTGCAGCGGTTCTAGCCTTGGAAGGAGGTCGCTATATAGCGGCTTTTTTTAAAAACATTTTATTATTTAACAATACTTTTTAAAATGCGCCTGCTCCTCCGCCACCTGAAGAACTGGAACCGCCAGATGAGCCACCACCACTGTTTATACGTGTGAGTGAGTAAAATATAGCGTTATGAGTGAATGATTCCACGATAAACCCAGCGCTGAGTAATAAGTTGCTGCTTTCCTTCAGTTCTTGAGCAAACTGTTCCTTATTGAATTGTTTTGCATATTTTTTGCCGAGATTGAGATTAATTGCATATAAGATTCGGTTCTCTATTATTGTGACGTCTGAACCGACCGGATACTGATTTTGGATAATGAGATTACTCGCTTTATTCATAGATTGCTTGATTGGAGCGACTTCTTCCGTCCAATAGTATGCCGGTATGCATAGACTTGCTATGAATGCTATGACATAGAGTACAATAGCCCAAATCCCTGCACTGAATAAGGAAAAGAAAATCAAACTTAACGTCGTAATTATTCCATAATATAAAAATAGGACGAATTTATGACGGGAAAATATTGTTACTAAGAGTGTACTTACAATGATAATTAGTTTTAAGCTAATCTGTTCTCCTCGGCTTAAGATGTCAATCGTAATGAAGTAATAAAATAGGCCTCCGCAAATTACAGCAAATAACATAGCTATCCATTTAAATAAAGGATACGGATAACGAACTTGTTCATATTCTTCCCGCTCCAAGACAAGGTTTTTCCATGTTTGTACATGTTCATTGAATGCTTTTGCTTTTATTTTTCGAACATCGTCTGGCTCCTTCACATCATCGATAATGTCTTCCAACAAGAAACTTACTTCATTTTCCGTTGTTTCTGTAAACAGCCAATCCTTTAAATATTGATCTGCCTCATCAATTTCTTTATGATGATCCATCCACGTAAAGCGCACTGTCGATTTGTTTTCATCTTTATTGGAAGGGGCTTCCTCGATGTGAATGATCTCTCTCGTTTTTAAAGAGAATAAAGCAGGTAAAAGCGACTTCTCATCTATTATTAAACGAAATCGCTCCAAATAACTGACGAATAGTGGGTCTGTACGTTCAAAAATTTGAATGAGTGTCTCATCATCATATTTTTTTCGATTACGAATGGGATGGATACGTATAATGAATACAGTAATTAATACAATCATTATTGCAAGTATCATGATGATCGGTTTTAACGTACTAAAGTTTTCCTGCAAGTGGGTCGCCCGGTCTTGCCAGTCCTCTTCCGCTGCTAAGGTTTGATTAAGCATATCTTTATCTTCTGTCACTTCCATTTCCGACAATGCTGAACTTGGAAAAAGAAGTGTAAGATACGAATCTTTTTTAGCAGGCAATAGATCATTTTTGTACACAATGGTATTTGTATACTTTTCAACGGAGCCGCTGTCACCTTTTTCACGCAAAAAAACATACATGTCATCTATGTTTAATGATGCCGGTGGTAAAATCGTAATGGTTAAATCCCGGATGTCTGATTCATTTTCCTTATCGAAAAAACTGTAATATAACTTTCCAATATCCCTATATTTTTCAACTGAACCATTAATTTCATATGTATAGAGGATCGTTTTTGTTTCATTGTTGGATTTTGTGAATGATTTATATGTTCTTTCATCCAATTCCGTCTGTAATGGCTTAATTTTTTTAGTGTCGCCTTCTAGGAATGCTCGATGGTCATTATCCGGAAGAAGAAATGCATTAAAATTGCTTACATCAGATTTAATGGTACGTGTTGTTCCGTTATATTCACCATCAAAAGAATAGGTGTACACTTCTTGTACATGTATACGACCGGATTCATCAATTTCCGCACTAATTGTCACTTTGTTAATTGTATAAGAACGATCTTCACACGCGGTGAGGGTCATTGTTAAGCAGACAAGTCCAATAAGTAGAAAAGTACGTAAGAATTTTCTCATCTACATCTCCCTCCTTATCCTGAATTATTCGCAGCTGGAAAATAAGATGCTTGTATTTACTGATAGATTAAGTTTTTGATAAAAGTTAACATTTACCTAAAAATGAAAAAAGAATCCATTTCTATTAGAGTTAAATCACGATAAGATCACCACAGAAAAAATTTTATAATGGCTACTTTAACTTAAAATACTCTAAAATTCAATAATAAAATTAAAATGTCAAATGGTGGTAGTTCCTTTTCTTCTGATTCAGGGCAATTTCTCGTTATGGTTGTATTTGCAATAGCAATTTTCGTGAATTATCCACATGGAAATATACAAATGGAAAGAATACGGGCACATGCGGGTGAAGCTTTTACCCTTGTAACAATACTTCTTGCAGCTGGTGCCTTCTTAGGAATTATATCCGGTAGTGGGATGGTCGATGAGATGACAGTCGGACTGGTACATATTATCCCTAATACTTTTGGTTCGTATGTACATATTATTGCTGGGATTGTATCCGTACCTTTACTTATGATTTTACCGGCTGATGCTTATTTCTTTGCTTACGTTCCATTACTTATGGAAATAGGTGCTGAGCATGGTGTGTCAGCAACATCTGTCGCTTATGCAGCAGGAGTCGGAGCGACAATTGCTGGTTATATTAGTCCGCTTATCGCTGCTACTTATCTTGCGGTTGGATTAGCACGAGTTGATATAGCGAGCCATATAAGATTTTCTGTTATTTGGATTTGGAGTCTAAGTATTATATTATTGATTGCTTGTATTCTACTTGGTCTCGTAACTATTTAACTTTTATAAATGAACATAAATATGTCTATTTGCTGCCTAATCATTAAGAGTTCTATGGGGAATATTCATAGAGCTTTTTTTATTTGAATAATTTGGATTACCTCAAGCCTTGGACAAGCTCTGGAAGTTTTTTATAAAAGTCTATTATCTTTTAATTCCTTTTTAATAATACATAGTATGTAGTTAGCCAATAATAAAACAAGAGGGTTTAAGCATTTTGGATATGCTATAATTGTAGATATAATGGAAATAAAAAGGCGGTGTTTTTATGCATAAAGACAGAAAAGAAGAGGAAAGTTTTCATGAACGAAAATTCGCCTGGATTGATAAGTGGGTTAAAATGACTGGAGAAAGAGCAAAAATTGATGCAAAAGCAAATAGGACTTACATTATTTACGAAACAGAAAATGGTCCCGTTAAAGAATATCCGGATGGACGAATAATTGAAATCGATTATAAAATTAATGGTGAAGGTCATGAATCAAGTTAACCGAGATCCTATGATGTATGTGTTTGCTGGTAACAATGGAAGTGGAAAAAGTACAATAAGAAATTTACTTATTGATAAGTTGGGCTTATATTGATCAAGACGTCTTCCAATAAATAAACTTGAAAATATATTATTTTTAAAAGAACAAAAGGGGACAGTACTCATTATTTGAGGGACTATCCCTATTATGATCTATTTGCCAATGGAATTATTCTCTCTGGAGATTTAAAGCATCACGATGGGAGGAGTCCCCAATTAACATGTTCTTTTGAATTTTTCCACTTAAGGTTTTTGGCATTTTATCAATGATATAAAATCGTTTAGGAACCTTATAGGGAGCCAATTCTTTTCTGCAAGTTTCCTTAACTTCTTCAAAGTCAATTTTTTCGTTATTCTTCAATGTAACAAATGCCACAACTATTTCGCCTTTTATTACATCTGGTTCCCCTACAACAGCAACTTCAAGAAATCTTGTATCTTGATAGAGCACTTCTTCTACTTCCCGAGGATATATCTTTAAACCCCCTTGATTAATCATGTCCTTTTTGCGATCAACAATATACAAATAACCATCTTCATCCTTATAGCCGATATCTCCTGTATAAAACCAACCATGACGTAAAACTTCAGCCGTTTCTTTAGGCATTCGCCAGTATCCTTTCATCACATTTGGACCTTTAACTGTAACCTCCCCTTTCATCCCAGTGTCTACTTCTATTCCAGGAAGAGGAGGACCTACAGAACCGTGTTTGATTTTCTTTCCATACCGATGGTTTGAAACAATTGGAGAACACTCTGTCAGACCGTATCCTTCCAAAATATCGAAACCAAAAATCTCTTTCCACTTTTTATGGACACTAATTGGCATAGAAGCAGCACCTGTAAAAGCAATCCGTAACGCAAACTCATATTTTGAAATACATTTATTATTGAGTAGCATCGCATACATAGTAGGTGGACCAAAAAAATACGTTATTTTTTCAGCTTGTAATGTATGTAAAACTTTTTCTGTATTATACTTAGGCATAATATAACATGTCGCTCCAGAAATAAGCATGGTCAATAAACAATTCGTTTGTGATGCGGAATGATATAATGGTGCTACAATTAATCCAATATCCTTTTCAGTACATTTTAATATTTCACTATATGTCATGGCATTTCGAGCAAGACCATCATGGGTTAACATGGCGCCTTTCGGTCGTCCAGTTGTTCCAGACGTATATAATATTTGACATACCTTATCATCGTTCATAATAGAAGAATCATTGGTTGATGAATGTCTTTTGAGGACGGAATGAAAGTCTTTATCTTCATCAGTTTCGTCTAGCAATAAGTATGTTTTAAATTCACTTGATTTGGATGAAATAACTGGGATGTTTTTTTGAGCACTTTGCTCGCAAATAAAAAGGGTTGGTTGTGCATTTTCTGCAATAAAAGCAATTTCTTTTGGGGTGTATGTTGGGTTGATAGGCACAATGATTGCTTCCATCTTCATTGCTGCAAAATAGCAATAAAAAACTCCATTCTGTTTCCTATTTGAATTAAAATTCGGTCACCTTCCTTAATTCCTATTTGTTTAAAAGTATTGACCGTCCGATTAATCTGGCTTAACAATAGTTCATATGTCACACTCGACTCTTCATTTATTAACGCAATTTTGTTAGGGGTTTTACGTGTTATTTCTTCCAATTCACTGATAATATTCATCGTCAAAACACCTCTAAATTATTATTTTTTTAACAATTCATAGAGTGACTATGCATAAAAACCAACAATGACGCTAACCTTAAGCGCTTACATTAATTTGAAAGGAGAACTTATATATATTTATTTATCTCTATATTTTGGAGTTCTTTTTTCGAAAAAGGCCACAATACCCTCTACCTTATCTTCCGTAGTAAAACAGTGTCCAAACATTTCCGCTTCTACTTTGTATCCTGCATCAGTATTATTTAACCCAGTGTGGATAGAACGTAAAGCTGATTGGATTGCAATTTTCCCATTGCGTGCTATGCTTTCAGCAATCTCTTTACTTTGTTTGGAGAGGATGGGTGCAGTTGGACAAACCTTACTAATTAAACCAATTTCTTTTGCAGCCGTAGCATCTAGTCGTTGACCGGTCAAAATCATTTCTGTAGCTTTTGAAGCACCGACAATTTTTGGTAACCTCTGTGTACCACCTGCACCAGGTATAATTCCTAACGTTACTTCGGGTAAACCAAACAAAGCGTTTTCAGTCGCAATTCGTATATGACAAGCAAGTGCGAGCTCTAAACCGCCACCTAAACATGCCCCATCGATTGCGGCAATCACTGGAATTGTAAATGATTCGATCCGATTCATTAATTGATGCCCTAAATAAGAGAGACGTGATGCATCTTCTTTTTCTGTTATTTCATGAAACTCGTTAAGCTCAGCGCCAGCCATAAAATGTCTCTCTGCTCCCTGTAAAACAATCGCTTTTATGGAAGCTTCTTTTTCGACTCTTGTAAAAGCAGCATGTAAACTTTTCATTGTACCCATACTCAATGTATTAACTGGTGGATTGTTAATCAAGATTCTAGCAATTGAATCAATTATTTCTAGTTTTACTTTGTTATATTCTAATTCTATGTTCAAATCGTTAATTCCTCCTTTTCTAATAAATTGATAATGCCGTTTTTAATACGTATTAAGACTAATTGTAATAAAGAATGCTATGGAAAAGAAAAAACATTATGAAACGTGCAAAAAATGTAATTGACATCAATTGTTAAAATAAGTATAATGCATAATAATATATATCGTATAAATTATGTCATATAAATAGTAAGGTGTAAAGACACAATTTATACTTTCACTATTCATTAAATAATTACTTATAATTTGTCATCCATAGAAGTGAATACACCTATCGATAAAAAGGAGGGGATTTTAAATTCAATAATGAAAACGCTTACTATATTTTGAGGTTTTATTTATAAGGGGGAATCTAGTGTGAAAACAAAATCAGTAGAAACTTCTATGTAAAATATTTCAGAGGGCACAACAAATAAACCATAAAAAAATGTATTTTTTTTTGCGGTGGTT
>NZ_JBPPZG010000095.1:9268-14853 GCF_051918545.1 Pseudogracilibacillus amylolyticus (SeqCode)
AACGAAAATCCGCATTCGTTTTCATTACTATTTGACTCGAGGAGCGGAGCGAGTCGAGATGGAGGTTTTTATGAAAAGAATGAATTTTTTAATCGGTTTTCTACTTTTGGTAGGTATACTAACTGCTTGTTCTTCTTCAACTGCACCGGCAGAAGAGGATGGAAAAAGTGATGCTGGAAAGTCGGATGATGTCATTATTATACAAGTTGGTCATATTGCTCCAGACGATCATTCGTATACAAAAGGAATTGAATTGTTTGCTGAAGCGGTAGAAGAAGAGTCGGATGGTAGAGTGCAGTTTGAAATCTTTGGCAATGGACAACTTGGTGGAGAACGGGAAATAGTTGAACAAGTTCAACTCGGCTCTCTTGATATGACCGTTGTAACAGGTGGAATACTTGGTAGTTTCGTTCCAGAGATGTCTGTTTTGGAAATGCCGTTTTTATTCGAAGATGTCGAACATGCTTATGAAGCTTTAGATGGGGAAGTTGGCGAAGAACTAATGCAAATAATTGATGAAGCTGGCTTTAAATCTTTGGGAATATGGGAAAATGGCATGCGTCATATTATTAATAATAAACATGCTGTACACTCTCCCGATGATATGAGTGATTTAAAAATTAGAACTGTAGAAAATGAATTATATCTTGAGACATATAAATCATTAGGGGCTGATCCGACGCCAATTGCTTTTCCTGAGGTGTATACATCCCTACAGCAAGGTGTTATTGACGGCCAGGACAACTCATACGGAGTCATGGTAACTACAAAAATGTATGAAGTGCAAAATCATTTGACGGAAAATATGGTTTACTATGCTTCAGCTCCAGTTCTTATGAATCCGGACACATTTAATAATTTGCCAAAAGATATTCAGGAGATCTTAGTTAATGCTGGAAAAGAATTTACCCAAATTCAGCGAGATATTAATCAAGATATGGAAGCCGAACAAATAGAATTTCTAGAAGAGGAAGGCGTAGAGATTGTTATTCCATCTGCAGAAGAAATGGCAGCATTCCGAGCGGCAGTAGAACCAGTTTATGATAAATTGAGTGATCAGTTCGGTGATATGGTCGAACGTATTCAAGCACTTAGATAATAATAATTCAGTGGGAGGGCTCCCACTGAATGTTGTTTTATGAGGTGATGATATGTGGGCAAAAACAATTAATGGAATCAATAGATTTACGGAATGGACGACAGGGATTTTCTTAGTCATTATGGTCATCATTATTTTTGTACAAATCGTGTCAAGAATTCTAATCCAAAGTTCATTTCCGTGGACAGAAGAATTAGCAAGATACTTAATGATTTGGCTGACATTTCTCGGTGCATCATTTTCTTTTCAATATGGTGCTCATATTGGAGTAGAAATTTTAACGTCAAAAGTTCCTAAAAAGGTAGCTGCCTTTTTCCAAGTGATTGCAGCTTTATTTTGTATATTTTTATTTGTCCTTCTAGTTGTAAAAGGATATGAACTTGTCGGAAAATCTACGATGCAAACATCGCCCGCACTAAGTATTCCGATGAATTATGTGTATATGATTATTCCGATCAGTGGGATATTGATGATTTTAAACGTCGTTGATGTTACGATTAAAAATTTGTTAGGGATTAAGAAGGAGGAAACATAAATGGCGGTACTTTTATTCGTTATTTTAGCAGTTTTAATCTTAATAAATGTTCCGATTGCTATCGCCTTAGCGCTCTCATCAGTTTTTATTATTGCGATCATCGGGCAAATTCCACTCATTACGATACCACAAAAAATGTTTGCTGCACTCGATTCGTTTCCCCTGATGGCTGCACCTTTTTTTATTTTAGCCGGAAAACTTATGGAAATCGGTGGAATTTCGGAACGACTCGTTAATTTTGCTAATAGTCTAGTTGGTCATTTAAAAGGTGGTCTGGCCCATGTTTCGATAGTTGCTTGTATGTTTTTTGCCGCCATTTCAGGCTCCGGATCAGCAACGACTGCAGCTATCGGGGGTATCATGATTCCTGCAATGGTAAAAGCGGGTTATGACCGAAACTTCTCAACAGCAGTTCAGGCGGTTGGTGGAACAACAGGAATAATTATTCCACCTAGTGTTCCACTTGTTTTATATGGGGTGTCTGCGGGTGTTTCAGTCAGCAGCCTGTTTCTCGCTGGAATATTACCGGGAATTCTCATTGGATTATCACTTATGGTTGTAGCGTATGTCATTTCGCGAAAAGAAGGCTACGGTGCTGAAATCGAACGGACAAAATTATGGAAGTCATTTAGGGAAGCTACACTCGCTCTCCTTATGCCGGTCATTATTTTAGGTGGTATATATGGAGGTTTTTTTACCCCGACAGAAGCTTCCGTGGTTGCTGTCGTTTATGGATTTATCGTCGGTGTGTTCGTTTATAAACAAATCAATTTAAAAACATTACGTGAAATGCTCGTCTCATCCGTTGTTACAACATCAGTAATATTATTCATAATTGCATCCGCATCCATTTTTGGAATGGTCTTAACACGTGAAAAAGTACCACAATCCATTGCTACTTTATTATCTGAATCAAACTTGTCACCAGTTGTCATTCTTTTATTAGTGAATTTACTCCTGCTCATCGTGGGAACGTTTATGGAAACAATTGCAGCAATTATTATTTTAACACCTATTTTGTTACCGGTCGTCACGCAAATCGGGATTGATCCGATTCATTTCGGTATCATTATGACTGCGAATTTAGCGATTGGTTTAATCACACCACCTGTTGGTGTTTCACTATTCGTGGGTGCCCGTGTCGGAAATACAAAATTTGAACCACTTGTCCGAGCCGTCGTTCCATTCATGCTCATGATGATTGTTAGTGTTATCATTATTACATTCATCCCACAATTATCTATGTTATTTATTAAATAATAAGTTAGAAGAAGCTAAACAACGGTTCCGATAGCTATGATTAATTGGATCATTTTAACCACATTTACTGCAGTAGGTGTCCTCCACTGCTTAACTTTGAAACTACCAACCGAAACAGACATAGCTTATATTCAGTTTCATTTTTTTTTTGATATCGATGAAGACCGAAATATAAAGCAATGATTTGAAAAGATAAGCCTTTATGTGTATATTTTAACAGGAAAGAAGATGTTGATTCCTTGTAAATAGATAGGGGTTTCAATTTCTAGTTTCCCATGAGGGTTCGAAACCATCCCCTCTTAAATAAAAACTACGGAGGATATAGATAAAAGGATAAGGTGAAGACTGGTTCTATTAGTGTGGTGAAAAACTAATAGAGCCGGTCTTTTTTTACGATTTAAAAAGCCTTAAAAAGTTTAAAGCTGCTTTGGAAAATAAAATACAGATGGCGAAGCATGAGTCACTTATCTGTGATTTTATTTCTATCTATATACATAGTTGCTGTGGTTGTAGTCATCAATTTTAGTTTCATATTTTAAGTTCACGTTTAATAAATTGCCAATAGCGATGAATACGAGCAACGTTACTGGAAGGATCTTCACTTAGTTCTTCAAGAAGTGAAATATCCTTCATTTTTTGTATCGTTTCTATTTCTGCATCAGAAAATGATAGTTTGTCGGATTTTGAATGATGAACCGGATATTTACGTATATTCGACACCCCGAGTAGATAATCAGTTGAAACATTAAAGATATTGGCAATTTTAATAAGCGTTTCTAAAGAAGGTTCACTACGCTCTTGTTCATAATAACCATAAGCACTTGAAGTCATATTTAGTTTTTGCCCCATGTCTTTTTGTTCATAGCCAAATTCATCACGCAACTCTTTAAGACGTTTTCCAAATAAATACATTTACAACAACCTCACTGTATAGGGGAATTACACAACTAAACGTTGTTTATAGCGCATAAAAACAATTAATACTTGTACATTAACATAATGAATAAATTCTCGTATATAATGCAATTAATGTGTAAGTTAGTCGAAAAACAACAAATAGTATCATAATATAACATAACAATATTATTTATTTGTCAATAGGGATGTGATCTGTAAAAACAAGTAAGTATCTAAAATAATTATCTGAATTTTACAACCAATTAGTGGTTAATTGTTAAAAATACTACTTTTTCATAGGAAAAAACATCAGAATGGGAGAGTTGTATAGTGGAAAACTTATCTAATGACCTGATAATTGAAGCGTATTATAAAGCGATTGAACTTAAACTAGACGACGATTTTCAGTTGATGTTGAAAAAAGAAATAATGCGAAGAAACCTTGAGATAGCTCATTTATGAAATACTCATGTTGAAGTTAATGGATTAAAATAATTTGAAATCGGGTTCTGTTCTTTTTTATTTGTAGAAAAATTAAAAATTTGACATGAAGCGGCGAGAACTTAGTCCCCGCACCATTGATCACGTTAGAAAAGTGATAGAAGAGTTGCGCAGTGTCTCGCCGCGGCGTTGATCTCGGTAAAAAAGTGATAGAAGAGTCGCGCGGTGTCCCGCCGCACCATTGATCTTGTTAGAAAAGTGATAGAAGAGCTGCGCAGTGTGCCGCCGCGGCGTTGATCTCGGTAAAAAAGTGATAGAAGAGCTGCGCAGTGTCCCGCCTCGCCGTTGATCACGTTAGAAAAGTGATAGAAGAGCTGTGTAGTGTCCCGCCGCGGCGTTGATCTCGGTAAAAAAGTGGTAGAAGAGCTGCGCAGTGTCCCGCCTCGCCGTTGATCTTGTTAGAAAAGTGTTAGAAGAGCTGCGCAGTGTCTCGCCGCGGTGTTGATCTCGGTAAAAAAGTGATAGAAGAGCTGTGTAGTGTCTCGCCGCGGTGTTGATCTCGTTAGAAAAGTCATAGAAGAGGAGCGCGGTGTCTCTCCGCGCCGTTAATCTCAGTAGAAATGACAGAGAAGAGCTGCGCAGTATCCTGCCGCGGTGTTGATCTCGCTAAAAATGACCTGAAGAGCCCCGCTGCACCGCTAATTTCAGTAAAGATGACTGAGAACAACTTCGGAACACAAACCACTTGTTGAATGTCTGTAATAATTTCCACAGCCTTGCTCAGTGTGTAAAAAATCAGCTCCATAATGGTAGTGGGGATGCAACTTTTTCCAAGAACCAACAGTCGCCTCTCCTCAATCTCCTTAAATATGCCTTTACACGCCCGGGGATAAAGATGACGCCGACGTCGATCACGGATCATGAAACAGATAATACGAATGTGAGGGCTCTCTCGCCCGTTTTCGTCCCGGCGAATTGTCTGAATTCGTGCGATGGTAGCTCCCCTCGTCCGTTTTCACTTCAGAGAATAGCCAAAACTGGGAAAAGAAAGAACTATCTAATCGAAGTAATGTCATCGATTAGATAGTTCTTTTGTATATAAGTTATGATATTGCAATGACGTTATATACACCAAGTTTTGTTTCTTCTTTAAAATCTGTATAGCTGTCATATTAGGTAAAAATCTATTAAACTACCTAGGAGCTTTTTTTGATTATCAAGTAATGAATCAAATAGTTACTATGTATATAGTTTAATAATTTAGTTATATTGGAATTTTTTTATTGCGGACTCTCTTTTTCTATTAGTATATTTTTACAATATGTATGTAGGAATCAAGGTTATATCTATGTT
>NZ_JBPPZG010000096.1:0-13884 GCF_051918545.1 Pseudogracilibacillus amylolyticus (SeqCode)
AAATGCTTCTTTAATAAGTTCTGCATAACCGGAACGTACTTCATGTTCCGGTAAAGAACTTAACGTGTTCACATCATAAATGACAGCTTGCGGTGGATAAAAACTTCCAATCATATTTTTCCCTAATTCATGGTTAATTGCTACTTTTCCACCCACACTGCTGTCATGTGCAAGTATTGTTGTAGGCATTTGAATAAAATCAATACCTCGCATAAAGGTAGCTGCTACAAATCCTGCCAAATCACCGACAACCCCACCTCCAAGAGCAATAATTAGTGACTTTCTATCTAAGTGATAGTTCATTGCTTCTGTTTGGAGGTGATAAAACTGATGTATATCTTTAGATGCTTCCCCATTTTTAATAATAGATTGGAAGACACGCTGTCCTTTTAAAGCAGACAAAACATCATCTAAGTATAAGGAAGCAACCTTATCGTCAGTAATAATTAGGATCGATGAATAATCCTGTTCGATAAGGTCTTGTAACTGAAAACGAAGATTATCTCCAATATGGACGAAATATGAATGAGTAGATGTTTGAATACTCAATTCATTCATTTTAAAAGCACCTTATTTCTTCGCGATAGTCTTCGATTGCTTTTTTAAGCTGAGGAAATTGGTCACTTGTAAATTGTTCCGTTAATGCTTTCGCCAATTCAAAAGCAATGACATGTTCCATTACGACCGCTGCTGCTGGAACAGCACATGAGTCAGAACGTTCGATACTTGCATTAAATGGTTCTTTTGAATCAATATCTACACTTTGCAAAGGTTTATAAAGGGTCGGAATAGGTTTCATTACACCTTTTATTACAAGAGGCATTCCAGTAGTCATTCCACCCTCAAAACCACCAAGACGATTTGTTCTGCGGTAATAGCCTTTTTCTTCATCCCATAAGATTTCATCATGAACTTCTGAGCCATTTTTTCGAGCTGCTTCAAATCCGATCCCAATTTCTGCTCCTTTAAAAGCATTAATGCTCATGACACTACCTGCCAACTTGGCATCTAGCTTCCTATCATAGTGAACATAAGAACCAATCCCGGCAGGCATTCCTTCGACATAAACTTCACAAACACCACCGATGGAGTCACCATCTTTTTTCGCTTGATCGATTCGATCCATCATCTCCTGTTCAACATCCTTATCTAATACTCGTACAGGTGATGCTTCAGAAATTTCCATTCTCTCTTGAATCGTTAAGTCCTCAATTTCTTTTGCTCTGATACCAGCGATCTCTTTCACATATCCAACTACTTCAATCCCTAATTGTTGGAGCATAATTTTAGCAACAGCACCAGCTGCGACTCGAGCAGTAGTTTCACGCGCAGAAGATCTTTCCAGTACGTTTCTCATATCACGATGACCATATTTAAGTGCACCATTTAAATCAGCATGCCCCGGTCTAGGACGAGTCACAACACGACGAACCTTCTCGTCATCGTCAATTGGATCCTCCCCCATAATATTTACCCAACTTTTAAAATCATCATTGTTAACAACTAAAGCGATTGGTGAACCTAATGTATAGCCATGGCGGACACCACTTGTAATTTCTACTAAGTCTTTTTCAATTTGCATTCTTCTACCACGACCGTGCCCTTTCTGTCTACGTAACAAAGATTTATCAATGTCTGCTTTTAACAGTGGCATGCGAGCAGGTACACCTTCAATAATTGTCGTTATTTTTTTTCCGTGAGACTCCCCTGAAGTTAAGTAGCGCATCATCATTCCTCATTTCTTTTGCAAGTCATGTTAATTTTTTTGATAAAAAAATGTATCAAAAAGTGTTAATTGAAATTCACTCGGATTAAAAATTTGTTCCGTGCTTCCAACAAATAAAAAACCTTTTGGATTTAAAGCTTCGCCAAAACGAGTATAAATTAATTTCTTAGCAGGATCAGTAAAATAAATAAGTACATTTCTACAAACGATTAAATCAAGATCAGATGGATATGGATCTTTTAGCAAATTATGTTTCTTAAATGAAATGGAAGCTTTTAGTTTTTCATTTATATGAAACTTATTGTTTTTAAATAGAAAGTATTTTGACTTTTTATGAGCTGGTAAATCTTTCAAAGCAGAAGGATGGTAAATACCTTCTTTAGCCTTTAAAAGTACTTTCTCATCAATATCTGTTGCAATAATAGAATATGTTATATTACTAAAATGTTCTTGCAACATGATCGCCAAACTATAAGGTTCTTCTCCAGTTGAACATGCTGCACTCCAGATTGTAATATGTTTTTTGTTTTTTATTAATTCAGGGATAATTTTATCTCTTAATACATCCCAGCGTTTTGGATTACGATAAAACTCAGAAACATTTATCGTCATCCGATCAAGAAATTCATTTTTTAATACGTCATCACGTGAAAGAGCTAAATAATAACTGGAAAAGTCAGTAAAACCTCTTTTGTTTCGTAATGATGTAAGTCTTCTTTTCATTTGAGCTTCTTTATATAAATTTAAATCGATCCCAAATTCATCATTTACTTTATTTACAAAACTATTATAATCCCCCAACGTATAACCAGCCTTTATTTAAGATAAATAATAGAAAGCCTCCGTATAAAACAGAGGCCAAAAACAGTTATTAGTAGATCCAAGTTTTGTCTTGTTTTTCGTAGTTAACAAGTTCACTTTCATTAAAGAATAGATTAATTTCTCGCTCTGCACTTTCCGCGGAATCGGAACCATGGATAATATTTTTACCAACTGTGATTGCATAATCTCCACGGATTGATCCTGGATTTGCTTCTTGTGGATTTGTTGCACCAATCATTAATCGTGATGTTTTTATTACATTTTCACCTTCCCAAACCATTGCAAAGACTGGACCTGATGTAATAAAATCAACTAACTCCCCAAAAAAAGGACGTTCTTTATGTTCACCATAATGATTTTCTGCAAGTTCTTGAGATATTTGCATTAATTTTGCTCCTACTAATGAAAAGCCTTTTTGTTCAAAACGATTGACAATCTCACCGATCAATCCTCTTTGAACACCATCTGGTTTTACCATAATAAAAGTTTTCTCCATCATCTATTCTCCTTTTTCTTTTACCAACTAGTAAATATAAGTTTTTTTAATGTAATCGTTAAAAAGTTTATCAAATTATGTCAAATAATACAATTAAACTAAAATGTACGTGTTCAAAAAGGAGGATGAAAAAGACCAAGAAGTTCGAGGCGGCGCAGTTTCGAGCAGTGGAATGTATGCATTTAGATACATGAGCAGCGGAGAAACAAGCCAACGAAGAAATTCGCAGTGTCATTTTCACCGGACTTTTTGAACATCCTCTAAAATCGTCTTTTTCCAATTATATTTGCAATTGTTTGTAATGTCTTTTTTGCTCTATTGTTTTGTAAAGGTTTAATAGATTGCAATGCTTTTTGTAAATACAAATTACTTAATTGATACGATTTTTCAATTGCATCTGTTTTATGTAATAAATGTAGTATATTTTGCATGTCTACTTCGTTAATTTCTTTTTCATATTTAAACACTTCCTTGATTTCATGTAAAAAATCAGGGTCTTTCATAGCAAACAAAGTCGGAAGTGTGATGTTACCTTGAATTAGATCACTTCCAGTTGGCTTACCTAACTCTTCAGGTGAAGCAGTGAAATCGAGAATGTCATCAATAATTTGAAATGACATACCGACATTATACCCATAACGGTATAACTGATTTGCCTGTTGTGCAGGTGCACCGGAAGCGATTGCTCCAAGCTTGCAGCTAGTTGCAATTAATAAAGCAGTTTTTCTTTTAATTCTTTTAAGATATTTTTTTAAATCTTGCTCAACATTATATTTATCTTCAATTTGGGCAATTTCTCCTTCTACAACTTTGACGAGCGTCTTTGATAAGGAGTGATGTACATCAGGAACACTTACAGTTGTAATTACTTCGAGAGCTCGGGCAAGAATATAGTCCCCGGTGTACATTGCCACACGGTTGCCATATAGATGTTTAATTGTAGGTTTTCCTCTTCGTAACTCAGCATCATCAACTACATCATCATGAACAAGCGTTGCCATATGGATTAGTTCTAATGCCACTGCAACAGATTTAATTTGTTCGATATTTTGTTTATAATTTCCAAATTGAGCTGATAACAAAACAAAAACTGGACGGATACGTTTCCCGCCAGCACGCAATAATTGTAAGGAAGCCTCACGCAATATCGGATGTTCTGCCTCGATTGTTTCTGTTAATGAATTTTCGATATCTTGTAAGTCTTTCCTTAAAAATCCATAAATATTCGCAAGTTTCATACTTTTCACCTTTTTTACTATCTTTTCTACGGCTGTTATTTTGTCGCCATATGCATGGCTGCAACTCCACCAGTATAGGTTTTAACAGCAACATGGGAAAAACCTGTTTCAAGAAACATTTTTTTGAGCTCATTTTTATCTGGAAATTCTCTTGCTGATTCATGCAACCAGGCATACTCTTTGTAACTTTTCGCAAAAAGTTTTCCGAACATTGGCATGATAAAACGAAAATAAAAGAAATATAATTGCCTAAAGCCTATCAAAGTCGGCTGTGACGTTTCTAAACAGACAACTTTCCCTCCTGACTTGGTTACACGATACATTTCTTTTAAAACTGTTTCATAATCAGGAACATTTCGTAAGCCGAAACCAATCGTTACATAATCAAATGTCTCATCAGGAAATGGGAGTTCCATTGCATTTCCATGAATAAAATTCAATTGCTCTAATCGTTCTTCTTTTTGTTTTTCATGTGCAACTTTGAGCATGTTTTTACTGAAATCAAGACCGGTCACTTCACCTTCAATACCAGTAGCTTTTGCCATGGAAATTGCCCAGTCTCCTGTACCTGTACATACATCAAGTGCCTTACTTCCTTTTTGTACTTGCATTCGTTTCATTACATCTTTTCTCCACGCTATGTGTCGATTAAAAGAAATAACAGAATTCATCGAATCATACTTATTATAAATTTTTTCAAAAACGTGATGGACTCTTTCTTCCTTTGAACTTTCTGTCATGCATTACCCTTCTTCCGCTATTGACGTATTGTAAGATAATTTAAGATTATTTGTAACCATATTTTTGAATGATCCAAATCTATAAGGTAAAGCAGATGTTAGTTTATCCAATGTTCGCTTCCTTAAATCTATATTGTCCTCAAGTTCAGTTAGCACCGATCGATAGTTCGCATTTAATGAATACTTTCTTAAGTAATCTTCAATAGGAGAATACTGATTCATTTCGATCTTTTCTTTTTCTTTCTTAAGTCTATTGATTAATAATAATTCTTTAATAATTGGAATGAGTTCATATTTATCCTTAAGAAATGATGTAACTTCTGCAAATAGGAGAGATTCAATGTCTCTAATTGTGTCTACCAATTCATCGCTTGTTTGAACATTTTCATAATATAATATCATCTTTTTTTCGTTAATTTTTTTTATTGCTGTTGCTAATATTCGGATCATATCAATATCTTCTATCTCGGACAAAAGCATATAATATAATCCACTATAATAATCCCCTGCTAGGACTGATAGTTGCTTTTCAATATTTTTCATATTATTTGAATTCCCATTAGGAACTAATTCATGTGTATCTAAAGCAATTTGCACGAGCATAATCGTTGTCATATAATGCTGTTTTTTAGTAGATGAAATTTCAAGATCCTTATAAAGATAATGTAAAATGTATAATTTATCATAATCAATTAAGGGCTTCTGAATATATTTTTCCACATATGAATGACTTATTTTATTCTCGATCATATGTTTTAATTGATTTGCTTCTTTACTCAATATGTGCACGCCTACCACCTATGCCCTTTCATGCAATCATTACTAATAGTATAGCATAATTTATAATCATGAAGCGAGAATGGATAATTAGAATATTAATTTTGATTAATTCCTACTTACTATCACTTATTTTCTCAACAAAGTCAATAATTATAGAAAGAGGTTGGTTATTTCTATCCCGAGGATGGTAACGTAACAAAATAAAAAAGGGTACGTTGTAGGACGCACCCTAATTTTTTGTTGCTCTATGTAAAATTAGCTTTTTACAGCTTCTTTTAGAGCTTTACCAGCTTTGAATGCCGGAACTTTACTTGCAGGAATTTCAATCTCTTCACCCGTTTGAGGATTGCGACCTTTACGGGCAGAACGTTCACGTACTTCAAAATTACCGAATCCGATAATTTGAACTTTTTCTCCATCTTTAAGTGAATCCATGACAGATTCAAATACAGCATCAACTGCTTTTGCAGCATCCTTTTTGGATAATTCACTCTTCTCAGCTACAGCATTGATTAAATCTGTTTTATTCATGACATTCACCTCCTCCCAAAAAATATAATTTGTTTATTAACAAATTATAAAGCTATTCCCATTTGTTCACCAATTTGCCGTTTTTTATACTTCGTTTGGCAATAAACTGATGATAAAGCTTATACTAACTGACTTTATCATAAAATTCAACATAAAATAGTGAATTTATACGTTTTTTTTTCAACTTTTTTAAAAGCCTTTAAAAATTGCTCCATTTTTACAAAAAAATAGCAAAAATCACGCACAGACGTGACCTTTGCCGTAATAATTTCATCACAATATTTTGATTTTTCATTAAAAAAACTGGATAAATATTTCTTAGAAAACTTGGCTTATCGTTAAAGAAAACATGCCCCTTCAAAGGGGTATGCCGACGTCAGGCGCAAAGCCTGTTCTTAGTCGGCCTTCCTCAGATTGGCGAAAGCCAGAGGTGATGTTGCACTTATGCTAGCGAGTGCAAGCCTTGGCGAGAGTATGAGTTGCACTTACGAGTGATTGACGTGCTAGTGACTTACGCCTGAGACAAATGCTTTACGGTGGGACGAACGAAAGAGCAAATGCCCTTCGATGGGACGAGTAAGCGAAGTCCCAGGACGCCCGAGCTTTTAGCCAGTGAGCATTAGGAAAGTTTCTTTCTTATCTGCCAAATAAAAACAGCTAAATTAGCTGTTATAAAATAATTGCTATTAATCCTCCTGATCCCTCATTAATAATTCTTTCTAGGGTATCTTTTAATTTATATCTAGCATTTTCAGGCATTAAAGATATTTTTGCTTGTATCCCTTCTCTCACAATAGAACTAAGTGAGCGTCCGAAAATATCTGAGTTCCAAATCGATAGAGGATCTTCTTCAAAATCTTGCATTAAATATTTGACGAGTTCTTCACTTTGCTTTTCTGTTCCAATAATTGGTGCAAATTCAGATTCCACTTCCACCTTAATCATATGGATGGACGGTGCTACTGCTTTAAGTCTAACTCCAAAGCGAGATCCTTGTTTAATAATTTCTGGTTCATCGAGCTCCATATCTTGTACAGAAGGAGCTGCAATACCATAACCGGTTTGCTTAACCATTTGCAATGCACCGGCAATTTGGTCATATTCTCGCTTAGCATGTGTAAAATCCTGCATTAATGCAAGTAAATGATCTTTTCCTCGAATTTCTTCTCCAACGATTTCTTTTAATATATTTTCATATAGATTTTGTGGTGCAAATAAATCTATTTCTGCAATCCCTTCTCCCATTTCCATACCCGAAATCTCTGCATGATCAATATATTCGTATTCAGAGAATTCATTAACGATACTGTTTACATCTCTTAATCGTTTAATATTTCTAACTGTCGTTTGAATTGCTTCTTCATAATTGCGTTTTAGCCAATGATTATCATGTAAAACCATTACCCAGCTCGGTAAATTGACGTTTACTTCAAGTACTGGAAATTCAAATAAAGATTCTCTTAATACATTAAATACATCATGTTCATTCATTGTTTCAATACTCATACATAAAACCGGCACATCATGTTCTTCCGCCAATCTCTGGCGTAACAATTCGGTATCTTTATCAGTAGGACGGGCGGAATTAACGATCATAATAAACGGTTTTCCAACTTCCTTTAATTCATGGATTACTTTTGTTTCTGCATCAACATAATCAGCTCTTGGAATATCCCCAATGGTTCCGTCTGTTGTAATTACAATACCGATAGTTGAATGCTCCTGAATTACTTTTCTCGTTCCAATTTCTGCAGCATCATGAAATGGAATAGGGTCCTCATACCATGGGGTATTAATCATCCTAGGACCATCTTCATCTTCAAATCCTTTCGCTCCGTCAACTGCGTATCCAACACAATCAACAAGGCGAACATTCACATCTAATCCATCTTCAATATTGATTGATACTGCTTGGTTTGGAATAAATTTTGGTTCTGTTGTCATAATCGTCCTGCCAGCAGCACTTTGAGGTAATTCATCATGTGCACGGATCCGATCATTTTCCTCTGTGATATTTGGCAAAACAACTAATTCCATAAAACGTTTGATAAAAGTTGATTTACCTGTTCTAACAGCCCCGACTATTCCTAAATAAACATCCCCGTTCGTTCGTTTAGAAATATCTTTAAAAATATCAATCTTATCCAAGTGGTTCCCTCCTCTTCCAAATAACAAACAAAATTTTCCCCATAAGTCCGATACTAATATAAGTCTATGATGTTGTCCGATTAAAATATGACTTGAAATATGATAAACATTATGTATTTAATCCATAGAAAAACCCCTTGTAACACCATATGCTACAAGGGGGAAAATAGACTAATTATTTATTTAAAAAAACTGGTTCATTATTTTCTACCGTATACGGTAAAGAATATGCCGGTACGAATGGATAATGATCTTCAAGTATAGGCCTGATATCGTCTCCTGTTTGATAGGTATGATCAAACTCTTCCAAGGCTTGTTTAAGATCAATACGATAGTCAATATGAATTTTACCATCTGTATCTATAAGAAGTGGTAAGTTTTCATTTGAATAAGGACTAATAACATGTGGTTCTGATTTATATCCTAATTTTTTATAATTTAACTTATAAAGATCTGGAGCAATTTGTTCACCAAAAGGAGGATAAATGTTTTTAGAACGGTAAATATCTAGTTTAACATTTACTGATCTAATTTCTTCTGTCAATCTTAAATCGATTAATTTAACCCTTGGATCATCCTCTGGTGTCACAATTATGTATTGATATACTCCACCATTTTCGTAAGCAGTACCGGGTATTTCTGATAACAATTGATGTTCTTTTAATAGAGAAAAATCAATCAAATATTTTTCATAAATATCAACATCACTCGATTTTGTTTTTATCGGAACTAATCCGTTCGTTTCTTCTACATATTGCAAAACTGCTGTTTGAACCATGTCTAATTGCGCTTCATTTGGGATTTGATTTTTAGCTAATTCATTTTGTGGATATAAACAGCCAGTTAATAAACCAACTATTAATAGACCGATAAATATGATGTATGCTTTTTTCACATTGATGCCCCCTTAACCAGTTGGTCCACTTATAACAATAAATAAAACAATTAATCCACCTGCAATAAAACAAATATAAGCTAGAATGGAAATAATTATACTAAAAATTCCTTGCAATTTCCTTCTACTTAATTGGATAAGAGCAATTGCCAAAATAAGGAGTCCAATCCCTACGAAAGATATAATTTCTTTTATTTCTGCTGCGCTCATTTTTTCACTCCTACGCCTGTCCAATGTCTAAAAGTTATTATTCCTCATCCATTATATCAAATCAAGCAAAAAACTAAACTGTAACGTTGCTATTACGATAGACTAGTTGCGGAAAGAACTAACCGACAAGCAATTTACAGAATAAGAGAGTACTTCCTAGAGTTGAATTTCCTTTGGTCAGCTTTTGTAGCGATCTCCGGCTCCTGTGATTATTCATCGCAATTAATACTGTATTCTGTTCCTCTTTTGCCTTACGTAACTTTATCTATCATTACATGAATGATTCACTGTAACTATGTTAAATATCATTTCCTAGTCGATGAAATATTGGTGTATTTAGACACAAAAATGCCTCATTTTCCATGTTAATTAGAATACTTGGCTTATCTCCAAGTCTTGGCGAGAGTATGAGTTGCACTTACGTCGCGCTTTTAGCCAGTGAGCGAGTCAAGAAAGTTTTCTTATCTGCCAATAAAAATCTGGAATGACTCACGATAAGCCATTCCAGACCGACTAAACAATACCCAGCATCTCTATTTGAAGTTTACTGTTGCGTTTTATAATATGCATATGGTTTTTAAATTGTATCTTCTCTAGCCCATGTTAAGCGATTTTAATCAAAAAATCTTCGTAATGAATCCATTGATGACGGAATTTCATTGTTGATTATGGAACGTACAATCTGATTTTCTTTATCTTTGGAAATTGGTCGATTTGCTAGATTTGATAAACGACGAACAAGAGACCTAATCGTCGCTTCGTCCGATAAGTCATCAAATTGAATCGAATGTGCAATATTATATATTTCATCAATCGAAATATTTGATCTGTCTTCAATTTCTTCCATTATTTTTTTTGCATTTTGATCCAAGATACATTCCCCTCCCTGCGTTCTCAAAAGTAGTATATGCAGGGAAAGTTTAATATGTTTATGTTATTTATCACGAACCATTTATCGATGAAAAATCGTCCATTTCTTGTTTTTTATCCCGATTCATCAGTTGCTCAACAACAAATTTAGGTTTTTTATCATTAAATAAAATATCATAAAGACCATTCGTAATCGGCATTTCTACATTCATACTTTTACTTAATTGATGCGCTGCTTTTGTAGTTCTAACCCCTTCCACAACCATATTCATTTTACTTAACACTTCGTCTAACGAGTTACCTTTCCCCAATAAATTACCTGCTCGCCAATTTCTACTATGAACGCTTGTAGAGGTTACAATTAAATCCCCAACACCACACAAACCAAGAAACGTTAATGGTTTTGCACCCATCGCTGTTCCAAGTCTTGTAATTTCCGTTAACCCTCTAGTTATTAATGCTGCTTTAGCATTATCTCCAAAACCGAGACCATCCGATATTCCGGCCCCTAATGCAATAATATTTTTTAATGCACCTCCAAGTTCAACTCCAATGACATCCGAGCTCGTATAAACGCGAAAAGCTTCATTTATAAAAAGGCTTTGGATAAATTTAGCTCTATTTTCATTTTTAGCGGCAACTGTTACGGTAGTAGGGTGACGTAGAGCAACTTCTTCCGCGTGACTTGGACCGGATAATACGACAATATCATCCGTTTGATATGCTGGAATTTCTTCACCAATTATTTCTGAGACTCTTTTAAACGTTTCGGGTTCTATTCCTTTGGCAGCATGAACGATTGTAACATCTTCTGGCAAATCATCTCGAACCAATCTGCAAACTTCCCGAATCGCACTTGAAGGAACGACAAAACAAATCGCCTCAACTTCATTTATTGCGTCTTTAATTTCATGATAAGCTTTAATTCTCTTTGGTAGACTAACGTCCAGGTAACGATTGTTTGTATGGGAAATATTAATTTCATCAACCTGTTCTTTTCGATGCGACCATAACCTAACGTCGTACCCTTTATCCGCCAAGACGATAGCTAAAGCAGTTCCCCAACTTCCTGCACCTAATACTGCAACTTTTCTCATATTCAATTCTCCTTTAACTTCTTTGTCTAGCAATAATTTTTATTGGTGTACCCGTATAACCAAAAGATTCTCTAATTCTATTTTCAATAAAACGTTTAAAAGAAAAATGCATTATTTCAGGGTCATTAACAAACACAACAAAAGTTGGTGGTTTCACAGCAACTTGTGTTGTATATAGTACTTTAAGTCGTTTTCCCTTTACTGTAGGAGTTGGATTTACAGCAAGTGCATCCATAATAACATCATTTAATACATTTGTTGGAATTCGCTTCGTGTGACTCTCGCTGACAAGTTTAATAATTGGTATTAATCTTTGAAGACGTCTTTTCGTTTTTGCAGATAAAAAGACGATAGGTGCATAGTCCAAAAATTGAAACTCATCTTTTATATCTTCTTCAAATTGTTTCATCACTTTTTCTCCAGGTTCAACCGTATCCCATTTATTTACTACGATTACAATCGCTCTTCCTGCATCATGAGCGTATCCTGCAATTGTTTTATCTTGTTCACGAATTCCTGTTTCTGCATCAATAACGACGAGTACTACATCTGAGCGATCAATCGCCTTTAAAGCCCGGAGAACACTATATTTCTCTGTTGATTCGTACACTTTACCTCGTTTTCTGATTCCAGCTGTATCGATAATAACAAAGTCTTGATTATCCTTATGTATGAACGTATCGACAGCGTCTCTTGTGGTTCCTTCAATGTCACTCACAATAACCCGTTCTTCGTTTAGTATCGCATTTACTAAAGATGATTTACCAACATTTGGACGTCCTATAACACTAAAGTATATTACTTCATCATCTTCTTTTTCATCATCGACCTCGGGAAAATGCCGAATTACTTCATCTAATAAGTCCCCTAAACCTAACCCATGAGTTCCTGATATTGGGTAAGGATCTCCAAATCCAAGTGCATAAAATTCATAAATTCGATCGCGCATTTCCGGGTTATCTATTTTATTTACAGCCAAAACGGTAGGTTTCTTTGATCTATATAGTAATTTTGCTACTTCTTCATCGGCAGCTGTTACACCGTCTCTACCATTAACTAAAAAGATAATAACATCAGCTTCTTCAATTGCTATCTCGGCTTGATGTCTAATCTTTGATAACAGAGGTTCATCTGTTATTTCAATTCCGCCAGTGTCAATAATGTTAAAATGCGTAGACAACCATTCAACTTCCGCATAGATGCGATCTCGCGTCACTCCAGGTATATCCTCTACGATGGAAACCCTTTCTCCAATTAGACGGTTAAATATTGTTGATTTTCCTACATTAGGTCTTCCCACGATTGCTACTGTAGCTTTTTTCATGAAAGGACATCCTTCCTAAATTAATTCAAATCTTTATTCATTTTATCAAAATCGTTAAGTTATCACAATTTGTTCTATCTTCTTATACTACGTTTCTCCGAAATTTATTTGAAATTGTAAATAGACATGTCTGAATAAATTGTATGATGATGAGCAAAAGTATTGTAATACTTATATGAATAAAAAATGTATGTTCTCCAATAATATTATTTAATCGATAACTGATGACAATCATTTCATAAATCAGTTGACCGAATGTTATTCCAACCAGTGCTGCAGTTATTTGTTCATATTGTTTTGGTAAAAGAAACGAAACTACTACTACACTAAGAACTGGTATCATAAAGTAGGAAGGCATAAAAAACCATATTGGTGTTATTTTTTTCCACATGAGTAAGGAAACATATCCTATCATAATGGGAAATGTGGCGATCATTTTATAAATAGAAAAAACATCGGTTACATAAAAAATGATTACACTTAATAAAAAGCATAGGAATGCTATAGAAACAGAAACACCATTGATGTTTAAAGACATATTTGTAGTGATGATTGTTATTAATATCCAAAACAAAAATAGTGTGCGTTTCCTTCCAGTATCCATAAAAAAATAAACGATAATAAAAATTATCCACATTAGCCAATAAAAAAGAAATTCTTCATTCATTTACATCACCTTCTATCATAACAGTATGTATGAATTAAATAAGCTTTATACTTTTAATAGAAAGTGATTGAATATACATTTGCATGGTAAACAGGGACAAAAGAGTTTTGTTCATAGAGAAATCCGAACTATGATCCAAACTTTAATTGAAAAAGTTTGGGATAGTTCGGATTGGTTTTTCCATAAACTGTGCAGTCAAGTTCGAATAGTGATAGTCTCTACCGCTACGGAAATACACTGCGCTTTCCGCAGGCGGCTGATGAGCCTTCCTTGTGCTGCGCACTGCGTTGTCTCACCTAGGCCTTTCCTCCTGCAGGAGTCTCCGTGTATTTCCTTCGCT
>NZ_JBPPZG010000096.1:13894-14723 GCF_051918545.1 Pseudogracilibacillus amylolyticus (SeqCode)
TGATACTATCACAATGGTTGATTGGAGCCGGAGGGCAGTCGACTCCTGTGGGAAAAGCACGTGTCTGAAGACTCAGAAGCAGTGGTTTTCTGCTTCAGAGGCTGAAGCCGTGCCCACGGAAAGCGTACTGCCCGGAGGCGGAAATCAACGAAGCTATTACTTGTATTTAAATTTTCATTACTACACAGTAAACTTCAACTTCGGATTAGATTCATATCATGAAATTGTAACGTTCTATGCGTACTGTCTGCATTAGAATTTCTTGTTTCGTTATGTCCTAATCTTTTTGTCAGTTCGTTTTATTGTTTATATTTATCTAATTTATCGCCAATCATATCTCCTAGTTGAAAACTTGACGACTCTTCTTCGCGTTCGTATTGTTCAATTTCACCTTGTTCTTTTTCTTGTTCGATTTCTTTAATACTTAAAGAAATTCGCTGTTCATTTTCATCGACACCCAATACTTTTGCAACTATTTTCTGTCCAACTTCTAGAACCTCATCTGGAGTTCCGATATGACGGTTAGCGATCTGTGAAATGTGAACAAGACCTTCTACACCGTCTTCGATCTCAACAAAGGCACCAAAATTAACAATACGTTTAACAACGCCTTCAACCTTATCACCAGGATTGATACGATTTTCAATTCCTGACCATGGACCTGGTAATGTGTTTTTATATGATAATGAAATTCGTTCATTTTCTAAATCCACGGATAAAACTTCTACGTTAATTTTATCGCCTTCTGATAAGACATCCGATACTTGATCGACATGTGTATGAGCAAGTTCAGAAATATGTACGAGTCCATCAACTCCACCAATATCTA
>NZ_JBPPZG010000097.1:0-14648 GCF_051918545.1 Pseudogracilibacillus amylolyticus (SeqCode)
ACAAACCTAATTATACCAAAGGTTGGAGCCCTTTTTGTATTTATAAACTAGATTTTACTTTCGTAATCCAGGATAATAAAAAGAAAACAATTACAACAAGGAGATTATTGTTAAGAATTTTTCAGAAGTCTGATGCAGAAGCCGTTACTAACCTTTGTAATAATTATAATATTTATAAAAATACTTTATATTTACCATATCCCTATTCTCTAGATGATGCTTTGGCGTGGATCAAACATCATCTTGACAATTTTAATACGAACAAATCGTATGAATTTGCCATAACAGACAAGGAAAGCGGAGAATTATATGGAGCGATAGCCCTTTCTAATAATCAAAAACATAGAAATGGTGAAATGGCTTATTGGATTGGTGAAGAGTATTGGGGAAATGGGTATGCTACAGAAGCTGCGCAAGCTTTATTACAATTTGCATTTGATGAAAAAGGGTACCATAAAGTATATGCCAGATACTTTAATTCTAATCCAGCTTCAGGAAGAGTTTTGCAGAAAATAGGTATGAAACAAGAAGGGGTACTAATTGACCATGTGCAAAAAGAAAATCGATATGAAGACCTGGTTTATTATGGAATTATTAACTAGATAATTTTATTATTTGTGAATTCAATATACATGTAAAGTTGGGAGTCCATAGAACTTATCCTTTTAAAACATCCATTGGATATTTAGTTGTAAACCCCAAATAATCCTTTTCCAAACTGAAATTTTCAATTGCGCCAATGGAATAAATTAATTGTTTTAAATTCTTATCTGTATGACAAAGGTATTCTATTTTTTTATCGCCCAAGGTGATTGGAACTTTCATTTTTAAAAATCTCCTTGTTCGAAAGAGTTTATCCTATCTTTATCAAATTATTGGATCGAAAAAGATGGGGGATTATCTTCTTGTTGATATTGCATTAGCCACTTCATAACTTTTTCCACATTTTTCTTAATCACTGGATTCATTAATGTAATTTCCCGCTCATTTCGTTCAGAAATAAATTTATATGTTGAAAAACTTCCTTGTTTATATAGGAAGATTATTTGAATTTTTTGGTCATACATAATTTTTTTTAGTTTTCTTCGTTCATCAATAGCTATATAAATCATTGTTTGGATTTTTTCTAGATATGGACTTTTAATTTTAAATGATCCGCTACGAATATGTTTCAGATCTAATTCCAAAGTTTTAATCGCTAGGTCGATGAAGAGATAATGTAAAGCAATTTTTAAATTGTCTTGCATATAAACCACCTAATTGGAACGTTTGTTTCTATTATATGCATAATATATAAATTTATCAATACAAAATGATTCCTGCTCAGATTCAGATATGTTTGATAAGTGATTTGATTGGTTATGTATAACTATATAAGGTGCAGTATTAAATAACGTTGCTAATGAAAAATAGGAAACATAAAATACGGAGGTGAAGTAAAGAGTGTCCTGTAATTTAAAAATAAAAATAGAAATGACAAGGAAAGAAATGTACGACACTTTCGAAACAAATCCAAGAGATCCGTATGTGTTAACTTTATCGCAAAAGTTAGATGAATTATTAAATGAGTTCCAACGAGCGGAAAGGAAAAGAATCATAGAGACTTCAACTGAATGGTAAAAAAGCACCCATTACATGGCGTGCTTTTTTTATGTTGCAACCATCTTTTTTCACATATCAATGTATAATGTAATTTTTTAAATAAATATTTTGACGGTTTCTTACCAACCCGTTCAGATTTGGAGCA
The DNA here is from genome assembly GCF_051918545.1 of Pseudogracilibacillus amylolyticus (SeqCode). NCBI lineage: Bacteria > Bacillati > Bacillota > Bacilli > Caryophanales > Bacillaceae > Pseudogracilibacillus > Pseudogracilibacillus amylolyticus (SeqCode). The sequence goes on from NZ_JBPPZG010000097.1 coordinate 1,748, forward strand.
AAGTATTCCCAAAAATAGGTCAAATGCATATGTATATATTGGAGTAACAAGAATACGAGAAGGGTGATAATATGACTAAGTCAAACAAGAATGTAACTGGCAATAGTAAAAATAAACAACTCGATCAATTTCGAATTCAAAACGCTGGCAAGAAAATGACAACGAATCAAGGGTTAAAAGTATCTAATGATGAAGATTCTTTAAAAGCGGGGGTACGTGGTCCGACTTTATTAGAAGACTTCCACTTACGGGAAAAAATAACACATTTTGATCACGAGCGGATACCGGAAAGGGTTGTACATGCAAGGGGATATGCGGCACATGGAGAATTTGAATTATATCAATCGATGAAGGACTATACAAAAGCAGGGTTTCTACAGAAGCCGGGATCAACGACACCTGTCTTTGTTCGTTTTTCAACTGTCGTGGGTAATAAAGGTTCTAAAGATACGGCAAGAGATGTTCGCGGTTTCGCTACTAAATTTTACACAGAGGAAGGGAATTTTGATTTAGTAGCAAACAATATGCCAGTATTTTTTATACAGGATGCGATGAAGTTTCCGGATATTGTTCATGCGATAAAACCTGAACCACGGACTGAAATGCCACAAGCGTCTTCAGCTCATGATACTTTTTGGGATTGGGTTGCGAATAATCAAGAATCGGCTCATATGGTTATGTGGCTCATGTCTGATCGAGGTATTCCAAGAAGTTGGCGAATGATGGAAGGATTCGGTGTCCATACATTTCGCTTCGTCAATCAAGAAGGAAAAGCGACCTTTGTAAAATTTCATTGGAAGCCACAGCTTGGAGTACATTCATTAGTATGGAATGAGGCCCAAGTCATTGGTGGTGTTGATCCTGATTATCACCGAAGAGACTTATGGGAAAGTATCAATCGGGGAGCTTATCCAGTCTATGAATTAGGTGTACAAATGATTGATGAAGAGAGTGAATTTATGTTTGATTTTGACATTCTAGACCCCACAAAAATTTGGCCGGAAGAAATAGTGCCTGTTCAACTTATAGGCAAATTAACGTTAAATAAAAATGTTGACAATGTTTTTGCAGAAACAGAACAAGTTGCGTTTCATCCGGGAAATGTAGTACCAGGTATTGATTTTACTAATGATCCACTGTTACAAGGTAGATTATTTTCCTATGTTGATACTCAATTACTACGTCTTGGTGGACCGAATTTTGCAGAAATACCGATTAATCGTCCAATCTGTCCTTTTCATAATAACCAACGGGGTGGTTTCAGCAGGCAACGAATTGATGTTGATCAAGTCAGTTATCATAAAAACTCTTTAGCGAATAATACGCCAGCAACATCAACACCAGAAGAAGGTGGTTATACGCACTATCAGGAAAAAGTGGAAGGACGTGTTATTCAAGCTCGAAGCGATTCATTTAAGGATTTCTTTTCGCAAGCAAGGTTATTTTGGAACAGTATGTCACCAGTAGAGAAAAAGCATATTACAGATGCATTTAATTTTGAAGTCGGCAAGGTAAAAAGTCGATCCGTTCGTCAGCAAGTCGTCGATATGTTTGTTAAAGTAGATAAACAATTGGCAACAGAGATTGCCGACTATGTTGGAGTAAATCGACCTCGTGGTACAAATGTTAATGTGTCAGAAATCTCTCCAGCATTAAGTCAAGAGAATACAAATTTTTATCCTTTCTCTTTGAGAGTCGCTGTTCTCATTGGTAATGACTTCAATGGGAAAGAAGTTAAAAATGTTATTGAAATGTTCCAGCAATATGGGGTGTTTTATGACTTTGTTGGGGAAAGAATTGGAATAATTACTGGAGATGATGGCACTCGGATAGAAACTAACGAAACATTCATCACTACAAACCCAACTTTGTTTGATGCACTTTATGTTGTCGGTGGGAGTGCAGACGATCAGGAGAAATTTGATGAAGAAATTTATACCTATATAAATGAAGCATACAAACAGTATAAGCCAATAGGCGTTGCAACTACAGCAAATAATTTTGATATAGAGGCCGCACCAGGTGTTGTGTTTGCTGAAAATAATCCTAATTTTGCAGAAGAATTTGTCGCTGCCATTGCGGTGCAAAGATTTTGGAATAGAAAGGTGTAGGTTAGCAGCTCTGATACCTAGAAAAGAGTTAAATTGAAAAACATCTAGGTCGGTGTCGGTGTCGATCATGTTTTGAGATTGCTTTTTCGCTTCGTCCCACTAAAAAACATTTGCGGTCGACACTAGCCAACTTTCATTTAAAAAAATCTCCTTATCCAGTAAAGTTTATTATTTACTTCTACAATTATCGAATTTGATATTGCATCAGCTGTTTTATAACTTTTTCAACATTTTTCTTAATTACTTGATTCATTAATGTTATTTCCCGTTCATTTCGTTTATCAATAAATGTATACGTTGAAAAATTTCCTTGTTTATACTTGAGGAGTAATTGAATTTTCCGGTCATACATAACTTTTTTAAGTCTTCTTCGTTCGTCGATAGCTTTATTAATCATTGTTTGGATTTGCTCTAGATATGGACTTTTAAATGCCCCGTTACGAACATGTTGCAAATCTAACTCTAAAGTTTTAATTGCTAGGTCGATGAAGAGAAAATGTAGAGCAACCTTTAAATTGTCTTTCATAAAAACCACCTTTATAGAACATTTGTTCCTATTGTATACAAGATATACAAAATAATCAATAAAATATTATTTACTTAAAATAGAACTATGTTTAATCAGTTAATTGATTGGTTATTAATAACTGTACAAGGTGTATTAAAAAAGTTACTAATGAAAAATAGGAAAAATACGGAGGTGAAGTAAAAAGTGTCTTATATAACAAAATTGAAAAGAAAAATAGAAATAACTAGGAAAGAAATGTATGACACTTTCGAAACCAATCCAAAAGATCCGTATGTGTTAACCTTATCGCAAAAGTTAGACAAATTATTAAATGAGTTGCAAAAAATGGAACTGAAAAGAAAGATAGAATCACCAACTGAATGGTATGGTTAAATAAACCTAGAGGGTTTTTCTTTTTGTTATATATGAAATGGTGGGTTGTTTTTTAGAAACTCTCATGAATAATATAAAACATGCCCATTTTAATGAATGAAATTATGAAAGCATGTTTATAGTTAAAAATCAAATTTAGCGTCTTTTTCTTCCCGTATTTTTGTATAGGTTTCTGTTAACACGATGGTGTCTTCAATTAATCGATTAATTCGAAAGAGGACATCATCGTTTATAATTTCGTTACAATTGAAATCTTTTTCTTAAATAAATATGTTTGTACGATCTCAGCTTTCATATAAGCTAAAATGGGTTTTAATTGATTTTCTGCGATTAGAAAGTGTTTTGGCGAACCTGCTGTCACAATTATGCTAATACTTTGTCGAGAAATGCATTTCCAGGCAGTAGATCAAAAATATTTTTCAATGTTCCCGGAATAGATGCTTGAAAAATTGGAGTACCAAATAATGGCATCTGCTTCCATAATGCCTTCTGTTACTAATTTTGTATCTCCTTCATATTCCGTGTAGCTTCGTCCATCACTAAACTGAATATCATAATTAGCCAGGTCGATTAAAGTTACTTCGATTTCCGGATGTTCTTCAGTAATTTTCTTCAGTGTATACTCCATCGCAGTCCTTGTTTTTGAACCAACAATGGAACCGGATAATCCTACAATCTTCATTTTTTTGTCTCCTCATCCTTGGCTGTATATTTTCTAATTGCTGGTAAAATTTCTGTTCCAATTAGTTCAATAATTTTCATTAAATTTTTAAATGATACCCCACCAAAATCTATTTGCCCAGTATAACGTTGATGGCCAAATTGTTCATGTTGGTAGAGAATTTTTCAATGATCTGTTGTGGGTTCCCGATATTCATTACATCACGTGGATCCGTCCCTTGAGCAAAATAACGTTTTGGAAAACCTTGTCCATTTGTCAGTTTCATCCCTTCATTGATAAATGGATAGGTTTCTTTTTGAACTTGCTGTGTCGTTTCAGCTGCGTAGAAAAAACCAGCCGTTGCAACTGGAAGTTTATCTACATCAAAGCCACTTTGCTGTGCTGCCACACGATAAGCATCAATAGATCGTTTAAATATAGCAACTGGACCACCTAGATGTGCTAAAAAAATCGGAACACCGGCATATCCTGCTTTTCTCGCACTTGCAGGAGATCCACCAGCTGTGCGCCATATTGGCATAGAGCCATTCTTGGGACGTGGAATAACCTGCGCATTTTTTAATGGAGCCCGAAAATTACCACTCCAATTAACAATTTCTTCTTCATTTATCTTCAACAATAAATCAAATTTCCCCTCAAATAGTTCTTCATAATCATGAATATTATAACCAAGTAAATTAAAAAGCCTTACTCGAGATGCTCGTCCGGCAATGATCTCGGCACGACCATCGGATATTAAATCTATCGTTGCAAAGTCTTCGTAAACACGGACCGGATCAGATGTGCTGATGATCGTTGAAGAACTTGCAATTTTTATTTTTTCTGTTGCGTGAGCGATTGCGGCTAATATGACTGAGTGTGCTTGTGTTGTAAAATATTCCTGATGACTTTCCCCTACACTAAAAAAAATCTATGCCAGCCTGTTCCGTAAGTTTCGAAAATTCAATTATTTGTTGTAGTCGTTCTTGTGCAGAAATTCTTTTTCCAGAGTGGGGGTCAGGAATATAGTCACCAAGTGTATAAATACCAAATTCTAACCCTATATTTGAATCAATACGATATTTTTCCATAAATATTTAACCTTTCTTAATACCTATACAAAATCAAAATCAGACGCTGATTTTATTTTATCTCACAAATGATAGAGTATATACAAGAGACTTATGTAAGTACGCACTTAAAGGTGGTATAATATACAAAAGGATACTAATCAATGAAAGAAGGAACACAAAGATTAAGTGAGTTTAAAACGAAGTATTCTCGGAATCACTCAAAGAATGTTTACGAAACAATTGAGAGAATTGGAAAGTGAGGATATTATTGATCGGGTTGTTTATCCACAGGTTCCACCCAAAGTAGAGTATTCGATTACTGAATAGGGCAGGAGTTAAGAACCGATATTAGAAGCAATGCATGAATGGGGAACAAATCACACAGAGAGCGTTTAAATTACGATAGGGAGCTATATAGCCTGTCTCCAGTTTGAAAACGCCAGAAAGCGAAAATAAGACTTTGCTATATGGAAAGACAAAGTAATTAAATTTATGCAAAATATGCCTCTCTTTATCTACCAGTTTAATAATATAGTCAAAAGCCCCAATACGTTTCGTTTCTAAAATAGTATTACGATCATTTGCAGCTGAATAATAATTATGTCAATACTTGCATACTCTGAACGTAGTGTATGAAATAGACCTAATCCTTCTGTATCAGGAATATATACGTGGAAATGACAGTGAATGGAGCAATTATGCTTGTTTGGGTTATGTAATTTTAGGAGCAAAAAAAACTCGGGTATGACGGTAAAAAATTCATGAATTGGTTGGCTCAATTCTCGGGGAATTTGACAGGAATCCGTTCCTGAGGCAGAGGACGTATATCGGAAATCGGATTATTGATGTTTTGTCCGTTAAACTGATATGCCGAAAATATTAGTTGAGAATAGGAGCGATAATTTTGGTTGGGGATGACGATTTATGTATCTTATAGTTTACTAGTGTTTACTATTAAAATAAACTATTACCCTAAAGGAAACCCTCTACTGTTAAATTAAAAATCAAACTAAATTCATTTAAGAAATGGAGTGTAATATATGTCTGGTTTAATCGCTATTTTAATTTATTTGGTTTTAACAAACATTCTAATAATAAGTACGTCAAATATGAAAATAATTAGTGAAGAATTAGCAAGAAGGTTAATAAAAATTAACTTTCTTTTGGTTGCTATTTTCATAGTATTCAATATACTTGTTTACTTATTTTATAGATTAGTATACAATTGAGGTAATAAGTGTAAATGGAGGGGATTGCTGTTATTAAAAAAATCAGTTTTGCGTTGGTAGCAATGTCGTTTATGTTTTTAGTTTCGCAGAATACTTTATTTGCAGAAGAGTTGGATTCTAGCGAATTAGGTGAATCAGAGTCCGTACATTTTATTCAAACTATTGATATTAATGATCCGTCTGTCAGACAAGTTTCGGAAGAAGAAGTAATCTCAGATTACATGAAGGGTCAGGGTGTAGATTATGTTACTGCTGTGAAAGCATTAGGAATAAACAGGGATGAAAAAGCAAATTTGAATTGTAAGACTAGTTGGGTAGAAGTAACCACATCGTGGAAAACTATTGATAGTTTGTCGAAAGCTAAATTTCGAATGTTTCCTTACGCTCAACTTAGACAGTGTGGAAGTCGTGGTCCAGCTGATGTTATAAGTGTTTCCAGTAATGTTCGTCATGAAATATCTGGAGGTATGGGCGGGGTTAGAATTAATGTAAAAGATGCGTGGAAAATTGATAATCGTCGTATTGGTGCAAGAGCTAGTGGTGAAATAGTAAATGCTCTTGGATGGAAATTAAGAAATTGGTCGTACAATGCTACTGTAACAATGGTTGGTTCGGGGTGGTAAAATCTAAATAAAATATAAGGAAGAAGAGTACAAAAGATTCGATGATAATCCCTCGTGTCTTTTGTACCTTTTTAAGTTTGTATCATTTTTGGTATAGTGTTTTTTGTTCGTTAAACTGAGTATCTGCACCCTTCTTTATATTTTGACACTCCACTTTGTTCCGCATCAATATGAGGACGCTAAAAAATTCCAACTATTCGCTGGATCAAGTGGAAGAAGCAATACTTGAAAAACCTTTAAGACCTTTCTTTTTTTTTACGAGAAAAAAGAAAAAAACACCCTTCTGCCATCTTAGCAAAAGCAAACACTCATACTTTGACAGCAAAGTAACCAACCGTTATCCTGTGACTAAAGGATATGGTGAAAAATGGCTATGAGTGTGTCACTCCAAAACCTACTAAAAGAACAAATATAAAACATAATATTCTCGACTGGTAAGGATTTACCTAAACATAGATCATCCACGTTCCGAATTAATTAAATTATTTGGTCGTTAAATAAAAATAGACCATTTGATGATTGACGAGAAAACGAGGTTAAAATGTAAACTGAATTGCTTCAAGAGAGAAGAATTCAGCGAAAATTGGTAGGAACTAATAATTTTAAAAATGTTAACGAATATAAACAGAAAAAAGATGAGTTACGCGAATTAGAAGTGAAATTTGATAATGAGTTGGAAAAACTCGAGGTTGTTGAAGGGAAATCTAAACAGGAATTGAATGAAATTGAACCTATTGTAGTTTCGTCTGACTATAAACCTATGCTTGAAGTCGAACTTAAAAAAGCTCTGACTGGTAAGTATATGTTGAGCCCAAATGTTGAGAAATTAAATGAATATGCTTTGTATCAAACAGAAAAAATAAGAAATTGCGAGATGAAATATAAAAGCATGAGGAAAATTTTGATAAGCTGCGTAAGGTTTAATTTTGAGTGGAATACGAAAATGATTGCAGTATGAGCTACTCCCTCACTGTAGCTAGCGATTGTCACGTACGTTTAGTCGTTTGGTGCATATAGTGAAAGATGAAAGAAACATAAGGGGTATGACGAAATGAGTGTTATTCGAACAGACTTGTGGTTGCTTGAGTTATACGATAACCCTATTAAAATATGTACAAAATTGACCGAGTACTTTAAAGGCATTTCAGCGGTTAAGATCTATGATTACCTAACTTTACACGGTATGTATCGTCAACCCGCAAAAAACGGGATAACTCAAATAAAAAGATTACAGAATCAAAATATATGGAAAATTATACAAACTGAAGAGCAACAACTCCAAAAAGAATGGAATGGACCTGATGTTCCGATTTTCATTTTACCATCTGATTCTAATGATAATAAAATGAGACAAGAGTTTAATGGGAAATCGGGAATATCTTTTCATGATAAGATCTTCTTATTTATTTCTGAACATAACGATGAAAATGAACTAAAAGCGTTGTTCACACACGAATATAATCATGTTTGCCGCTTATCGAAATATGAAAAAGATGTAAAAGATTACGTATTGTTGGACTCAATCATTTTAGAAGGATTAGCTGAAAATGCAGTTAGAGAAAGAAGTGGAGAAGAATTTGTCTCAAATTGGGCATCCTACTATTCAAAGGAAAGACTAGAAGACATATGGAAAAATATTGTACTCCCAAATAAAAATGTTTCAATAAATAATCGAAAGCACCACCAAATACTTTATGGATTTGAACCATATCCGAACATGGCTGGTTATTGTGTTGGCTATTATTTGGTTAAAAAGTATATAGAAAAGCATGGCTGGACTTATATAGATATAATAGGTCAATCATCTGAAAAAATTATTGAAAGTGTTTCTTAAAAGCTATGAATCTATAAATTTGTAAAAAAGTTTTCATAGTTTACATAGCTATTTTGACAATTCTAATCCATTGATTCATTGAAAAGTATGAAAACCGCACGGAATTTTAATTTTCTGTGCGGTTTAATTGATTTAAAGGAATTTTGGACTACTTACTCCATTTATAACCCAATATATTTTATTATAAATTACCAGAAGAAAAGTGAAAGTAAGGAAATTCCGGCAATCGCACCTAATGCAATTCTGTAGCCACGTGTGTAAGGGCCATATCCTCTATACCCGTAGCCAAAGCCGCCAAATTCTCCTTCATCTTCAAGAGGTAGCAAAAATACTTCAGAGTCAGTAACATCTTCAATGATGCCTCTATATACTTCCCCGTCATGGGTATATATTTCAACACCTTTTCCATGATAACGTTGGCATATTCCGCGGTAATAATCTTCCGACATTTTTTCACCTCCAAATTCGGATAACCTATTGTGCATTATATGTATAGCTGTGAACCATCGTAAGGGTAAATGTACTAAAGTGTTGGCGGATACATAATTTGTTTTTGATGAAATAGGAAAGCATTTCTATACGCTATTGCTTATCCATTTTGAAAATGAATTCTTTTTGAAGCGTTACAATTTCTGCTAAAAGTATATAACAAAGATTGCAACATTTTATGTGCGCTTTTGCCCATCACTCTTTTTTCTTTCAGCATATTTTATTACTATAGTCAAATGAAAGGATGAAGAAGTTGGATTCTAAAAAAGATGATTTTCATAAGCGATTTGATATGTCACCTTTTCAGGACTTAATGAAAACGATGGATTCCTTTTTTAATCAATCATTAACACAATTAAGGCCTTTTCGAATTGACCTGTACGAAACCGATTCGGAAGTCATTGTGGAAGCGGAAATGCCGGGGTATAGTCGTGACCAGATTCAGCTAGAGATTATTGGTAATCAATTACAAATAGAGGCTGAAAATTCAGTGGTTCGCGAAATGAAAAATGAACAAACGAAGTATCACAACAAGGAAAAGTCATCTCAACGAGTGAAACGAGTCGTATCGTTGCCTGTTGCTGTTTCCGAACAGGACACAACAGCTTCCCTTGCTGATGGCATACTCAAAGTAACGATGCCAAAAAGCAAGCGTGGAAGAAATTTAATCGTAATTGATAAGGATAAAAAGGAATGAAATCACGGTATAAAAAAGCCGGTATTCCAACGAAACTGGATTACCGGTCTTATACAAATTCACTTGTCCAATTCCATTATTTTTAACTCTTTTTGAAAACCTGTTTCCCGTACAGATGACTGAAGACATTTCCGAAAAAACCTTTAATTGTATTTGGTAGCAACCATCTTCTTTTAATTTCAGAAACGAAATTTCCTCTGTTTTCTGATTCGTTGCTTTTCTTATCGTCATTCCCCCCTAAACTCTCTCGCCAGTAACTTATTAAAACTTTCAAACAAAGCATCTAAAAATCCGATATCCTAGTTTTTCTTTATATTTCTTTGTAAGTCGTTGATGCTCGTTCAATATTTCAAAAAGCGTATCATTGATCTTTTCGGAAATTGAAAAATCGGGGACATTATTCACATCGTTTTCCTCAAATTGAAGGTCACCTAATTCGACATGAATTTGTTTAAAGCCAGCGTGTTGGAACGCATTATACCATTCATGTTCGCTGAGCAATCTAGGAATTCCGTAGAAACAGGTTATTTCTTCCAGTTCATCTTTGGAAAGTGATTTTTCTTGTACCATTTCAACGGCGATTAATAATCCATTTTGGTTTAAAACTCTTTTGAATTCCGTAATTGTTAGGAAAAGATTTGTAAATGCAATTACCGATTCAGATAGAACGATATCAAATGAAGCATTTTCAAACGGTAGATGTTCGGTTCTCCCCTGGATAACTTTGATTGGTAAATTGAGCCTCTGAAATCGTTGCATAGCCTTCTCTACCATCAATTCATTGTAATCCAAAGAAGTTACCTGACAACCGTAGTGTTCTGCGATATATGCAGCGGTTTGGCCAGTACCACACCCAGCATCAAGAATAAATTTTGTTTTATCTATTGCTTCTTTAGATAAGATCTTTTTTGTAAGCCGTAGACCTCCGGGATGTGCTCCCCCAACACCAAAATGTGCTAAACAATCAACATATGTTTGTTCCAATATTATGACCACCCTTATTGGAGTAAATATAATATCTTATGTACCTATTGATCTAAATGTTTTCTTACTATCTGTTCTTGCAAAATAGACATTGCCGGATAGTATAACCACAAACCAACAATGACCAATGTTCTTATAGTCTCAACTTTCGCACCAATAAAGTAAGTACTAACAGATACTCGGATTGATATCTCAAATCATTAACTTGATAACTTTGATAATGTCAGGCTGTTTTGCATAAAAGATATAAACTGTGACATCATTTCGTTGCGGATAGATAGTTGAAAGTTTACTATGTCGGTGGTTACTAGCCCTTAATGCGGAGTCGCGCGCCCCAACATGCTTAGTGACAGAAAAAGATGCAGAGTCGCGTGCCCAACATGCTTAGTGACAGAAAAAGATGCAGAGTCGCGTGCCCAACATGCTAAGTGACAGAAAAAGATGCAGAGTCGCACGTCCAACATGCTAAGTGATAGAAAAAGATGCAGAGTGATTTTCCAACATGCAAAGTGACATTCGATAGATGTAGAGTTGTTTTCTAATATGCAGAGTGACAACCGATCGATCAATGCAAAGTATGTTTCCGTAGCGGTAAGACATTTACTTCGAAGTCACTGCGCAGTTTTCATCAAATGTGACAGTGAAAAGTCTTAAAATATAGTTGTATACAAGTTTTCCAGGCAGTTACTAAGAAAAGTGGATCTCCATACTCCCTAATCCCATCGCGGTTTATTTATTATTTCACCCTGCGAAAGTTGAGTTATAGTTAAGCAATAACTGCTTGATAAGAAAGAAGATCTTCACTTCATATTCGTTAATATTACATTTACTCTAACATTTCGTCTGTTGTCGTACCCAGTTTTAGAGAGTCGATTAGACATCTACTTTGTAATAAGGAAAATCTAACAAACTCACTTTTCCCCGGTATCCTAAAAAAAAAGAAGCTATCTCAAAATGATTTAGCTTCCTTTCTTATACTTTTTCATTACTTTGCTTTAGCGATGCTCTGTTCAAAAGATGAACTGTCATTTGTTGTGGGAACATAGATAATAGTTGCTATAAAAAGGCATATAAGGATTAAGAAAAGAAAGATTCCAAGTAGTCCATATCCATAGATAACTTGAAAATTCGTTAATAGGCCTATTAAAACCAATGTGCCAGCAATTAATGCGTAATGGCCTTTTTTTGATTTAGCTGAAAAGAAATTATATTCTAACGTACCAGCTTTTTGTATTAATGTAATAAGGGCTAAAGTACTTATATTCGCTGACATTCCAATCCATACAGGATGAATATTTAAATAGAATTCACTAGGCTCCCAACCACCTAGATGGTACCAAGTGATCCCAGATAGAAATCCGAAAATCATTGAACCAATCACTGCTTCTTTCGTTGCTACTTTCCAAAACAGTACCGCAACAACAGGAGCAAAGGTAGCAGAGTTTCTCATTGTCCAAGCTAAAATATTCCACCAAGCCGCTTGTTCTGTTCTTAACATACCAAATATAATCATTAATCCTGTAAGTACCAATAGGGAACGTTGCGTGTACGTAATGAGCTGCTCCGAAGTTGCTTTCGGATAGAGTGCTCCACCAACATCTTTACCTAAACTGGTCGCTCCAGAAAATTGACAAGGTGCTCCCCAGCTTAATGCACACGCCCAAATACCGAGGAAAAACAATCCGACAAGTGGAGCGGGAAGAACTTCCATTAAATATTGTGGTAATGCGACTAATCCAAGTGTTGTATCTGGAACAACGATTGCTGCTGATAGTCCGAATAAAATACCAAGTAGAATGAAAGGAATACCAAAAACAGCCGCTAATTTTAATCCTTTTTGTCCCTCTTCAGGTGTACGGCAAGATAAGGCCATTTGAAACGCGGCTTGAGCTAGAATAACATTGACTAAAAATGTCCCAAACCACGCGACAATGACTTGAATTCCAGCACCATCTAATTGAAACATTGCTGGGTTTGAGGCTGCAAATGAGCGCAGACCATCAATTCCTGGATTGATAAAAAATGCCAGTATGCCTATGATGAACATAATCATAAAAACGAAAAAGTTCATTGTTTGCGTTAAGGCGATTGACCACATGCCACCAGCTTTCAAATAAAGATACAATAAAAAAGCAGTAAAGGCGACCGATAATGTTAAGGAAATTCCAGTAAACACATGGACAGCCGAAGCAAAAGCGATCGCTGTAGCAACAGACCACATAGGAAAAGCAAAGGCTGTAATTGCGCCACCGATCCCAAGTGCTGCTCGCCCATAACGTTCTCCAATCAAACCTGAAAC
>NZ_JBPPZG010000098.1:0-14562 GCF_051918545.1 Pseudogracilibacillus amylolyticus (SeqCode)
GATGATTGTTCGACCAATAGTAGACTTACCACAACCAGATTCACCAACAAGTCCAAAAGTTTCTCCTTTATTCACATGAAAGCTCACACCATTTACTGCTTGAACTACCTGGCCTTTTCCGATCTCGAAATGTTTTGTTAAATGATGTACTTGCAAAAGTTTATTATTCATCCTTATGGTCACCTCCAAATTTAGAAGTAGAATTATAATGAAAACTTGGCATTCGCTAAAGAATACACACCCTCATTAGTAGGGATATACCGACGTTAGGCGCAAAGCCTGTTCTTAGTCGGCCTTCCCGGGAGCCGTAATGGATGATGTTGCACTTATGCTCTGGAGTGCAAGCCCTTAATGGCGAATGCCTAAGCAGTGTTTAATTAAATGTTTATACTACTATCTAACCGAATAAGCAGCGAGGATAGGACAAATGTGTTTTAGTCATATAAATCCGAACTATGATTATTTGCATTAGTTCGGATTTTTCTTTTAAATACTTTTGTAAATTTCATTGCTTATTTCCGTAAACTGTGCAGTAACTTAGGTTAATTTGCTCTGTAAATATCTAAACAAAGTTGTGATATAAAATACCGCTACGGAAATACACTGCGCTTTCCGTGGGCGGCTGATGAGCCTACTCGTCGCTTCGCTCCAGCGTAGTCTCACCGAGGCCTTTCCTCGAGACTGCTGATAAACTTAGCTAAATCTAATTAAATAAAAATCATAAGAAAAAAAGAGGTAAATTTTTGTTATTTAATCAAAATATACTTCTTTTTTTCTTTTTTACAGGGGTGTTTCCACCTATTTTTCATTTATTAGCTTGATAATTCTTTTCATATTAGTGACAAATATGGTAGCAGCCCCTTGTATTTTCATGCCAAATAGACCCAAGGAATTGGCTTTTTCATACCCGTGTCTATGTTTTAATTCGCTATTTTTAGCTTCGATTTTATAACGCTCTTTTGCTAATCGTTTAAATTCTTCCGTTTCTTGAAATGCTTCTTGGGCAAGGTGTTCAGAAGATTTAAGGGTTATCGAATAGGTTTTTGTTTTTGTACCTTTATAACAGCCATCACGCAACGGACAGACTTTACATTTTTCTACATCAAAAAAATATTTTAACTGTGGATTTTTTGATGTATCTTTTCTCTTTTTGATTGATTTTTTCGTTGCTAGATGTCCAGCCGGGCACACAAACATATCAGCGTCTTTATTAAACTCAAATTCCTTACCACTACGCTTTCCATTTGTAATAACAGGGTGTAAGCGGGATACTAATTGTTTATTTCTTCCATTTATATATATTATATTATCTTTACTTGAATAAGCAGTATCACCGATTACCGTATTCACTGTCATGCCATTTTTTTCGCTAGTTTCCACCAATTTCTCTAGATATTTTGTATCACTTTTTTCACCCGAAGTAACCACTGCAGCTGTAATAATACGTTCATCCGACATCGCAATATGTGTTTTATAACCTAAAAATGAATGGTCCGTTGATTTGTATCCTGTGCGAGCATCAGGATCCTCAGCATAAGTTGTCTCTACTTCGATATCTTCAATGATTTCCTTTACCATATTAATTTTTTCTTTAACTGCAGGAACCTGTGCTAATTGTTCTTCTTTTTCGATAATATCGATGACGGCATTAGTATATGCAAGTTCATCTTCTAGAGAATTCGTAGTTGGCTTTGCAGGAAACTTTTCTTTAATCGATTCTTGTTGTTTATACACTGTTTTACGTAATAATTTGGATTTCTCTTGTACGTATTCTTTAGCTGTTTTCGATTGAAAACGGGATGTTGTATGTGTGGCATCCACAATAATGGTTTTACTTTCCAAAACTCCATGTTCCAAGGCTAGCACGACTGTCTTTTCCACCAATAGATCCATTAAGTCCCTGTCCTTTAAACGAAGTCTACGGAACTTAGTTAGGGAACTTGGATGTATGACAGAGGCTTCTGGAGTGAGATCTAGAAAATATTTAAAAGACATATCATACCTAGCACGTTCTACTAAGTCTCTGTCTGACAAATCGTAGATTTGTTTTAAAAGAAGATACTTAAACATTCGAACTGGTGACTCGGCATTTCTTCCATTGTCTAAACAGTACTTGTCCTTTAATTCTTCTTCAATAAAGCCAAAATCCACCAACTCTTTCATTTGTCGAAGAAAGTTATCTTTTGGAATTATTAAATCATAAAGTTCGTAGTGTGCACTTAATGGTAATGATGTTTGTCGTTCTAACATTGGAAATCCCCACTTTTAATGTAATTATGTCTATTATAAACCATCTCCAAAATATTTCCTTATCTTTTGGGGACTTTTTCAGCAGCCTCGAGGACAGGCCTAGGTGAGACCACGCAGTGCGTAGCACAAGGGGGCTCATCAGCCGCCTGCGGAAAGCGCAGTGTATTTCCGTAGCGGTAAGACTGTTGCTATTTAAACTTTATTCAACAGTTTATAGATTAAGTGAAAAACATCATATCCTTTTAGTAGTGCAGGGCTCAAAGTCTTTTTGACAGGAAGAGAAGTACAAATCCCAAAACGGATATATAATAAATAAACTAGTATACCAAACCATTTGAATCACGATTGCACTTCTCCTTATTACTCCTTTTTTGTAAACTACAGCACATAATAAAAAAATTACAAGTTATGACTATTTCCACATCTTGTAATTTCTTTTATAAGTTTTATTTTATTATTTAGCTGTGGAAGCTTCTAATGGAAAATAATTTGGATCCTCTGCAAAGATAACACCTAATTCATGGTGATCTTCCTCGTAGAACGCACTATTTACAAACCGTACTTCTCCTTGGTAATCTAATATATCAAGTTTAAAAAACGCTCCACTATTTTGTAATGCTTCATAGAATTGTGACGAATTAGTGACGAGTTGTCCATTTACTTTTAATATAGTTTCCCCGACTAAAATCCCTAAACGATCTGCAGGACTGTTTGGCATTACCGTTAGCACTTTGACTCCTTGATTTAATGGAGTGAAATAAGCGGAACTTTTCCGATCCTTCATCCGATGGCGATATGTCATCCATTCCTTCCCTAACAGAGCAATAAATATTGCGACAAAAGATAAAAATGGATAAAACAAACTACCAATTGCAATTGCTAAAACTACTAAACTTAAATACAAAGTTGATTGAGCCAGTTTTCCTGCAGCTAACTCTGGGAGTTCACTTCTCACTTTATAATGATAGCCAATAAAAAATGGAAACAAAATTAAACTAAAAGATTGGCTTCCATACTCAAAATAAGGCCAAAAAGGAGAAATTCCAGTAATACTTTCCGTTGGTATTAAGGCAAAAAACGGAATAAATGCGAGCTTTTTCAGGTGATGTTCACCGATCCAAATTCCTCGTTCACTTAATGTTAAAGCAGGAAAAGATTGTTTGTTTTTATTTAATCCGATTAATATCGATTCAACAAGTAAAAACAGTCCAGTTAAAATAGCAATACAGATAAAATGGATAACCGTTATATTATTAAAATTTACATAGGCATTTAACGAACCTAAATCAATAAACGGCAGAATCAAAAGTAAAATAAACGAAATTCCAATGGTATAACTGGCTGATAACATCGCTGTTGAACCAGTTATACTTAGTAGAAACATTACGATAACTAGTACAGCCATTATTTCGAAGGAAAAGATAATCCCAAAACTAATGGCCAAAAAAGAAATGATAATGCTGAACAAAAGCGAGACCATAAAGGTCTGACTTCCCTCTGTAAATATATCGTTTACCTTCATGCCAAAATGTGCTCTTTCTTTTCGAATACGTTTGTATCCAGTTATAACAAACAGGAGTATTCCCCAGTAAAATAAAGGATTTATAAAAAGTTTTCCAATACCTTTAATCAATTCAAGTAGCCATGTTTCTAACATTATCATTCACCTGCTTTTACACTATAATGGAACATTACCTCTCACAGCCTTAGATCGCAAAGTTGCATATACTCTTTAATTTTTCTATATTTGTTCATTATTTATACAGTTCTTCCAACGCTTTTTGTAGTTGTAAATCTTGTTCCTTACTTCGAATTATCTCGATAACTTTTGTCTCAATCGCATATGCCGTTTCTTCGTTAATTTCTCCAGTTACTGGAATATCATGATCTTTTTGAAATTCCGTTACCGCTTGTTTTGTTTGCTTATCGAAATATCCGTCATCCCGTTTTGTATCATATCCAATACCTGATAACATAATTTGTGCATTTTTAATTTGTTCATCTGTATTATCAATTTTTAATGGTTCTTCAACTTGGATTGGGTTTGCATAAAAGAACTCCGGCTGTTTTTGTTCTATGGTTGGTTCTACCCCAACTTCATTTATCCAATTTCCTTTTGGAGATAACCATTTATAAAACGTTAATTTAATCGTACTTTCTTCTTGTGTGTCACCGATTGGCACTGCTTGCTGAACAGTCCCTTTACCGAAACTTGTCGTACCAACTATATCATAACCAATTTCTTTCATTGCAACTGCCAAAATCTCAGAAGCAGAAGCACTGCCCTCATCGATAACTACACTAATTGGATAAGGTTTTTTCTCTTTTAAATTCGTATAAAACTTGTCTTTTTTCCCTTCCCCATCCTCAATTTGTAAATAAGGAATGTCATCTGGAACAAAGGAATGTAAAATCTCTTCTATTGAATCGAGTAACCCTCCTGGATTGCCACGAACATCTATAACAAGTCCTTCAATTCCTTCTTCTTCTAAAGATGTTAAAATTTCTTCAAATTCATTTGCAGTCGTTTCAGAAAATGAACTTATTTCAATAATCCCTGTTTTCTTGCCGTCAACTGTTTCTAATTCTTTATGAACAGTTTCAATTGGTATATCTTCACGAACAATTTCCACTTCAAAAGGTTTAGAAGAACCTTTTCTCTGTACTAATAAGACTACTTCCGAACCTTTTTCTCCTCTTATTTTTTCTACCGCCTCATTCAAATTAAGTCCTTCTAGTTCCTCATCATCTACTTTTAGAATTTGATCATTTGGCCGTAATCCCGCTTTGTCAGCAGGAGAATCCTTGATCGGTGCGACAATGGTTACTTTTCCTTCGACCATGCTTACTTCAGCGCCGATCCCTTGGAAAGACGATTGAATTTGTTCATTAAATCTTTCCATCGCTTCAGCATTCATAAAAGAACTATATGGATCATCTAATGTTTCCAACATGCCTTGAATAGCGCCTTCTAGTAATTGATTTTCTTCAACACCCTCGACATAATGTTGTTCAATCAATTCATACGCCTGTTTTATAGTTTGCATATCTTCATCTAACTCGCTACTATTACCTTCTTTTACAAAGGGAATTTCAACTTGTTGACTTACTTTCGGTTGCAATAATTTCAGGCCCGCAAATGCACCTAAAAATCCAACTACAAAAGTAAGTAAAATAAAGATAATTAACTCACGCTTTTTAAAAGTCATTCTTCCACCTCAAATATTGTGAAAATCGTTACTTTCTATAGTTTACCATAAAGGTCAAGTTTGTTCCTACAATTCTTTGTCTAATCTTTTACTTTAGATATCATTGTTTAGGGTGCCCAGAATATTTCAACGGTAAAATTTTAATATACGTATACTTTAAAGTAAATTTGGATCGTAATCAACCTACCGCTATAGAATTACACTGCGCTTCTTCCGCAGACGCTTGATGAACCTTGCTTTCGGAAAGCAACGGTTCGGAGTGGAAAACAACCCTAGCACATACTGAATGGTTTTGGCAATTAGCTATAAAATATACACTGGCGGAAAAAGGAAAATCCGAACTATTACAAACTTCAATTATAGAAATTTGAATTATAGTTCGGATTTGTCTATGAATTAAAATCCTTTGTCTCTATTTCTTTAGTTATATTTGTGAACCTAATTTTTTATGGTAAGTAGCCCATTGGATTTGCTGGATTTTTATATCCGCCCGGATGTACTTCAAAATGTAAATGTGGACCTGTTGAATTTCCAGTACTTCCTATAGCACCGATATGTTGTCCCTGACTTACAGATTGCCCAGCAGAAACTGAAATACTGCTTAAATGTGCATATAACGTTGTTGTAGATCCATGGGAAATCATAATTGTGTTACCATACCCATTCATCCAACCTGCATAAGCTACAACACCTGCAGATGCTGAATATACTGCTGTTCCAGTTGGTGCTGCAATATCAATACCGTTATGCATTTTACCTACTTGTCCAGTAATTGGATGCACTCTAGGTCCAAATCCAGAAGATAATCTTCCAGATGCGGGCCAAATATATCCGCTCTTACTTACAGTAGATGACTTAGTTGATGGAGAGTCACCAGATGACTTTGAGCCTCCAGATGAATTTGAACCTTCAGACGTAGCTGCTTTTTCCGCAGCCGCAGCTGCAGCACGTTCACGTTCTTCTTGTTCCAATTTTGCTTTTTCGGACTCTGCTAATTTTTTTGCTTCTTCCACAACAGCCGCTTGACTATTTATAAGCTGTTGCTCTTCTTCTAAACTTAAATTATAATCTTCTAATTCTTCATATTCTGTTTCAAGTTGGGCTTGAAGCTTCTCTTTTTCTGACTTTTGTTTATTAAGTTTATTTTTTAATGATTCTAAGTTTGCTTTTTGTTTTTCTTGCTGTGCCTTTTTTTCTTCAACATCAGCTTTTTTCTGTTCAACTTCTTTTTGTTTTTGTTCCAATGCTAGTTGATCTGCCTCTTGCTCTTCCATAATACTTTTATCTTGATCCATTATGGAGTTTACCGCAGATGATCTAGAGATTAATTCATTAAAACTCTGTGATCCTAAAATTACTGTTATGTATTTTACATTCCCGCCAGTTTCCTGGATGGAACGTAATCGATCTTTTAATAACTCTTCTCGTTTTTGAATTTTTTCTTCTAACTCTTTAATTTCTGCTTTTAGTTGTTTTATTTCTGCTTCTAATTCTTTAATCTCTTTGTTTGTAGCTTCTATCTCGGCAGACTTGGTTTGGATATCTGCTTCTGTTGCATCCAAATCATTCGAAAGCTGTTTCACTTTTTCTTCAACAGATTTTTGGCTGCTTAAATTTTTGTCCATTTTATTTTCAACATCTTTTTTATTACTTTTAATGTTGTTTTGTTTTTCGTTCAGTTTACTTTGCTCTTTTTCTAATTCTTTAATTTCTTTATCAACTTTTTGAACAGATTCCGCTGAAATAATAGAATGATCGACAATTGACATAGCAATTACACAAGTAATTATTAAACTAATAGATCTAAACCTTTTCATAGTCGTATTATCCCCTCTTGCTTACTTAAAATGTTACTACCGTTCATAAAACTAGTAGTTTCTAGCATTAAACTTTTAAAAACTTCCGCACACTCATTCCACTTCCCCACATTCCAATAAGAGCACCAACTAAGAATATAATCCCTGATAGTTGCCAAATAAACGGATTAAATGGAAGTAGTTGAACAAAATGGAATGATGTTTGTCCGCTAATATTTTCTAAAACTAGATAATAAGCTGTTGCAATTACTATAATTGGAAGAATCGAACCTAGAATTCCCAAAAGTAGCCCCTCAACAAAAAACGGCCATCTTATAAATCCATTCGTTGCTCCTACTAACTTCATAATTCCGATTTCTCTACTTCTTGCCATGATTGTTAGTTTAATTGTATTTGAGATTAAGAACACAGCCGTTAACACAAGACCTGCAATCAAAGCTAGCCCAATCACTCTAGCATAATTATTGAATTTAAATAATCGAGGAACAACATCTTGTCCATAAATAACTTTATAAACTGGATCAAGTTTTTCAATTTTGGATGCGATATCAGCTGTATCTTGTGGATTTTTTGCTTTTACTACATACGCATGGTTTAGTGGGTTATCTTGTTCAAACATTTCCCAAGCTTGCCCTTCTTCTCCCATACCTTCAACAAGTCCCTGCAGTTCATCATCTTTAGAAGAAAAGCGGATCGTATCTATCCCGGAAATTTTTTCTATTTCAGTATTTAAATCTTTTATTTCATCTTCTTCTGCTGTTAATTCAATCAATACTTTTATTTCAACATCTTCTTCAACCTTATTCGCCATCTCATTAATATTTAACATTAGCGCAACAAACGTACCTACAAGTATCAACGTAACAGTAACGGCTCCGATCGAAGCGACAGACATCCAACCATTACGAAAGATATTTTTTGCACCTTCACGAAAATGTCGTCTCAACGTACTAAATCTCATAACCATAATCCCCTTGATCTTCGTCTCTTACAATAATTCCGTTCTCGATTGCAATAACACGCTTTTTAATCGTGTTCACTATTTCTTTACTATGTGTAGCCATAATAAGTGTCGTACCACGTGAATTTATCTCTTCAAAAATACGCATAATACTCCAAGATGTTTCCGGATCTAAGTTACCGGTTGGTTCATCTGCAATAACTATTTTTGGGTGATTCGCAATTGCTCTAGCGATAGAAACCCGTTGCTGCTCTCCACCAGACAACTCGTCTGGAAATGAGCGTGCCTTATTCTTTAATCCAACTAAATCCAATACTTCCATTACCCGATCTCGAATTAAACTCGGAGATTCTTCAATTACTTCAAGTGCAAATGCAACATTCTCGTAAACTGTTAATCTTGGAAGTAACTTAAAGTCTTGGAAGACAACACCAATCTCTCTTCGTAAAAAAGGAATTTCTTTATTTTTCATTTGATTCGTCCTGATCCCTTTAATAATCATTTCACCTTTTGTAGGTACCTCTTCACGATAAATGAGCCTGATAAATGTCGATTTACCAGCCCCACTAGGACCAACGATATATACGAATTCGCCTTTTTCTATATTGATGTTAATACCATTAAGAGCTGTTACTCCATTGGAATAAGTCTTATATACATCTTTCATAATAATCATATAAAAATTCACCTTCGTTAAAATTTATTAGCTATAGAGTATGTATTATCCTGCAAATTTCTACAAAATCACTAACATATATATATAGCATACCATAAAACTACAGCATTTTTGTCTAAAAAATTATTACAATTATATTTCAAATATAATAGTTTTATAACATTCCTCAAAAACTGCATTGGAATAGGCTTAAGGATTGTATTTAAATAAGTATCATTTTTTACGTTGTATAAAACTTGGTCTTTTTTACCAGTAATATTACGGGGTATATAAAAAATTAAACGAACCGTAAAGTGCTTTTTAAAAATAACCACCCTAGTAAAGAAATTACATGAGGACTACTGGTCGGCTAAAAGCGGTCATCTCCTGAGACTATCGCTACGGTTTCGTTCGATCGTGAAGATTTGTGACCTATGTCGAAACTAA
Organism: Pseudogracilibacillus amylolyticus (SeqCode); assembly: GCF_051918545.1. Taxonomy (NCBI): domain Bacteria; kingdom Bacillati; phylum Bacillota; class Bacilli; order Caryophanales; family Bacillaceae; genus Pseudogracilibacillus; species Pseudogracilibacillus amylolyticus (SeqCode). Next base: position 9,340 of record NZ_JBPPZG010000098.1, read on the forward strand.
GACGTCCTTTTAGGCGTGTGAGGATAGGCCTAGGCAAAAAAGGAGTAACATAAGCCCAGCAAGGTCAGTCACCTTAGGATGAGCGCTAAGTATAGTGGCAGTGGATTTTTTATTACTGGTTAACTGTACAGTTAAAATAAAAATATACGCAAATAAAAAAAGCTTGTTCACTCAAATTGAGCTTCACAAGCTTTTTGAAATTCGATGAAAGAAAATATTACTTATGGTCAGCTAACCACTCAGCTACTGCTGTTGCATCGTCACCAGATAATAATCCTCCTGGCATAGATCCTTGACCATTTTCAATAATATCTTTAATATCCTCGGCTGATAATCTTGAGCCAACATCTGTTAAATCTGGACCTGCTCCGCCGGAAAGATCCTGACCGTGACAGCTTGCACAACTTTGCTGAAACGCATCTTCAGCTGCGGCTGTATCTACTGTGCCACCTTCATCAGCAGGCTCTTCTGTTCCTTCATCGTTCGTTTCGGCAGGTTCATTTGCATTGTCTTTCGCGCCGCCACCACATGCACCAAGGACAAGCAGTGTACCGAAAAGAACCGCCATTAACCATTTTTTCATGAAAATCCCCCTCACATAATATTAATCATTTAATATTATAACCGATTTCCGCCTAATTAAAACATTTTTCGTGGATTAGTCATTAATTTGCCTTAATTCAGTAACAAACCGAAAATTATTTAATCTGAGAACGTAAATAGGCATCAATAAATTCATCGATATTTCCATCTACAACACTTTGTACATTCCCAACGTCTAAATTTGTCCGATGGTCTTTAACCATAGAATATGGATGGAATATATACGACCTAATTTGGCTTCCCCAACCAATCTCTTTTTGTTCTCCTCGAATCTCCGCTAATTCTTGTTCCTTCTTTTCTATTTCAAGTTGATATAATTTAGATTTTAACATTTTCATTGCGTGTTCACGGTTCTTAATTTGTGATCTTTCTGATTGACACGTTACAATAGTATTTGTTGGAATATGTGTAATTCTAACCGCAGAATCGGATGTATTTACATGCTGACCACCGGCACCACTGGATCGATACGTATCAATTTTCAAATCATCACTGTTTATTTCAATTTCTACATCATCATCAAGTTCAGGTGACACATCACATGAAACGAAAGAAGTGTGCCTTCTACCCGAAGAGTCGAATGGTGAAATTCTAACTAAACGATGTACACCTTTTTCGGCTTTTAAATATCCATACGCATTATGACCCTTGATAAGTAATGTAACACTTTTTATGCCCGCCTCATCGCCTGCTAGATAGTTTAATGTTTCCACTTTAAAGTTTCTACTTTCGGCCCAGCGCTGATACATTCTAAGTAAAATACTAGCCCAATCTTGAGATTCTGTACCACCTGCCCCGGGATGCAGCTCTAAAATTGCATTATTTTTATCATATGGTTCACTTAAAAGCATCTCTAATTCAAAATCTTTTACCTTATCTTTCAATGCTAAAACAGCATCTAATAATTCTTGTAAGAGTTCTTGATCATTTTCTTCTTTCACTAATTCGTACATCACTTCTGCATCAGCAAAACTTTCAGCCAAAGCTTCAAATTGATCTACCTTACTTTTTAACCAATTTGACTCATCAATTACCTTTTGCGCTGCGTCATGATCATCCCAAAAGTTTGGTTCAGTCATTTTCTTTTCGAACAGTTTTATCTGCTCTTTTTTATGATCAAGGTCAAAGAGACCCCCTAAATTCGATAATTCGTTGTTGCATTTTATCTAACTCTTGTTTGGCTTCTGTAAGATCCATTATCTTTCCACCTCTATTTTCATAAATTATATAGGAAAATCGTTGAATGGCTCCCTTTTTTAAGGTGTTGCCTTATTCAACGATTTTTTAGACAACTACACATTTGTTTGACCTTTAACTTCCGTGACAATGTTTATATTTTTTACCACTTCCACATGGACAAGGTTCATTTCGACCAACAGTTTCTTTTCTAATATATGGTTTTCGTGCTTTCTTTCCTTCTTCTTCTCCTCCACCAGAAACAGCTTGTGTATTTTGGACTACTGCTTCACGCTGAAGATTGTTGCGGATTTGTGCTTTCATTATATACTTGGCTGTTTCTTCCTCAATACTTTCAATCATAGCTTCAAACATATTATATCCTTCTAATTGATACTCTCTGAGCGGATCATTCTGTGCATATGCTCGTAAATGAATTCCTTGACGTAATTGATCCATTTGGTCAATATGATCCATCCATTTCGTATCAACCGTACGTAACAGGATAACTTTTTCAAATTCACGCATCTGTTCAGGAGTTAATTCTGCTTCTTTTTCATCATAACGTTTGCGAATAAGCTCCATCATCAATTCTTTTATTTCAGAAGGGTCTTTACCTTTAATGTCATCAACCGATATATCTTCTGTTTCTAATAAATTTCCATGCGCATACTCAACAATTGCTTGATAATCCCATTTATCTTCATCTTCGTCTTGAGTATGGGTAGAAATAACGCGGTCGACTGTTGATTCAATCATTTGTTCAATAATTTCTCTTACGTTATCATCTGAATCAATTACTTCAAGGCGTTGTTTATAAATAATTTCACGCTGTTCTCGTAACACATCATCATATGAAAGCACTGTTTTACGTGCATCAAAGTTGTTTCCTTCTACTCGTTTTTGTGCAGATTCAACCGCTCGTGAAACCATCTTACTTTCAATTGGTTGACTGTCATCCATCCCGAGTCTTTCCATCATATTTTTAAGGTTGTCTGAACCAAAACGACGCATTAATTCATCTTCCATTGATAGATAAAATTGGGACATTCCTGGATCCCCTTGACGTCCGGCACGTCCACGAAGCTGGTTATCAATTCGACGTGATTCATGTCGTTCTGTACCGATTACTGCAAGCCCGCCTAACTCTCTAACACCTTCACCAAGTTTAATATCTGTTCCACGTCCAGCCATGTTCGTTGCAATGGTTACTGCACCTTTTTGACCGGCATTTTCAATAATTTCTGCTTCACGATAATGGTTTTTCGCGTTTAACACATCATGTTTCACTTTTGCTTTCTTTAACAAATCGGAAATAAGTTCAGAAGTTTCAACTGCCACAGTACCAACTAAAACTGGTTGCCCCGTTTCATGCCGTTTCTTAATTTCCTCTACAACTGCACGGAATTTTCCGTCCATTGTTTTATAAATCATATCAGCACGATCATCTCGAATGATTTCTTTATTCGTCGGGATCGCTATGACGTCCATATTATAAATATTTCTGAACTCTTCTTCTTCCGTTTTAGCTGTACCAGTCATTCCCGCTAATTTATTGTACATTCTAAAATAGTTCTGGAATGTAATCGAAGCTAATGTCATACTTTCATTTTGGATTTGAAGTCTTTCTTTTGCTTCAATTGCCTGATGTAGTCCATCACTGTAACGACGTCCTTTCATAAGGCGACCTGTAAACTGGTCAACAATAACGACTTCTCCATCTTCAATAACATAATCCGTATCTCGATGCATCGACACATGAGCTTTTAAAGCTTGATTAATATGGTGAGTTAAGGAAACATTATTTAAATCAAACAAGTTTTCAATGTTAAAGTATTTTTCTGCCTTATTGATTCCTTCTTCCGTTAACTGAACACCTTTCGTTTTTTCATCATACGTATAATCGGTTTCTTTATTTAATGTTGTTACAAATGAGTTTGCCTGTTGATATAAATTGACTGACTTTTGTGCACTTCCAGATATGATAAGCGGTGTTCGCGCCTCATCAATTAATATGGAGTCGACCTCGTCAATGATTGCATAATTTAATTCACGTTGTACCATTTGTTCTTTATAAAGAACCATGTTGTCACGTAAATAATCAAAACCAAATTCATTATTTGTTCCATAAGTAATGTCACATTCATACGCTTCCTTTTTCTCTTCTTTTGTCATTCCACTTATATTTAAACCAACTGTAAGACCGAGAAATTCAAATAATTTCCCCATCTCATTAGCGTCACGATCAGCTAAATATTCGTTTACTGTAATTATGTGTACGCCTTTTCCGGTGATCGCATTTAAATAGGCCGGCATAGTAGAGGATAAAGTTTTCCCTTCCCCTGTTTTCATCTCAGCAATATTTCCTTCATGTAAAACAGTAGCCCCAATCAGCTGTACGGGAAAAGGTCGCATATCCAGTGCTCGTTTTGCCGCTTCTCTTACAACTGCATATGCTTCTACAAGCATATCATCCAAACTTTCACCGTTTTGATATCTTTCCTTAAACTCTTCTGTCATCCCTTGTAAATCTGTATCCGAATATGCTTCAAATTTTTCTTCCAAGGCTTCTATTTGATCAACTGTTTTTTGGATTCTATTTAATTGTCGTTGATTCCCATCGCCGAATATTTTCTTTAATAATTTTACCATCTAAAACGCTCCTCAATTGTTATCTTATACATACCGCGTCCATATTATTATATGATACCACTATTTAAATAAGGATGACAACTAGAGAACCATTCACACGAATACTTTGGGCAAATTAAAAAAGAGTTGCATGGAGAATGCTAACTCTTTTTTAATTTGGAGTCATACTGCGAGGGAGTTTGGAGGGCATATTTTCATTTGGAAAGGGACGTCTTCTCTAAATTTTCATGTTTTACTTGCAGTTCTGCAATGCGATGATTTGTAGCTGCAACAATTCTAACTAACTGTACGACTGTATCTTCTTGTTGCTTAACTTTTTTTACCAACTCATCAAAAGTAATCCCTTGCACCCCCAAAAAAATTAATTTTGCGACAGGACGTCGCACTTTTAGCCAGTGAGCAATAGGAAAATTTTATGCTTTCCTATCTGCTAAGAAATCCTTATGCTCTATTTATACCATAGGAAAATACTTGGAGCGAATTGCTAATTTTAAATTTTGATTTTATAAACTAAAGTATATTATGGAAATTATTTAATTTTCCGGTAAATAAATGGTCTATTTCTCGTTTTTCTCTCTATTTTAAAAATAATTTTAAAATATCGAATACCCTCCGACAAATTTCTACATACATCTTCTACAAATTACTTTTTATGTGCTATTTATTCAGCGTATTTGGTCTAGAATTCAGCGATTTCACCCGAAAATCCAGCGCGAATGACGTTCAATTCAGCGAATTACTGTATTATTCAGCTTCACGAGTTTTGTTTATACTTTCACCTACTGCCTTAAA